>CAZWDG010000043.1:0-9690 GCA_964633075.1 uncultured Candidatus Brevefilum sp. | reverse complement strand
AGAAAACCTGACGGATGGTTAAAAATCATCTTCTTGATTTGACAAAATCAAACGTTCATATTTGACGCTTTAAAGAACTAGCCATCATTATCCTAACTGATTGAGAAAAAACTGCAGTTTCAATCAAAGAGGTAATAACCATGAGTTGAGATTGATTTAAATTTCCTCCTCAGGAACAGGCTGTTCATCAGTGAAAATATGATCCGCTATTCTAGCCTCGCCACCTTTCATGCCAAGGATTGAGACCAAGGCTGCAACCATGAAGATCGGGCCAATGATGAAAATTGACGAATAGTTATTACCGGTCAATTGAACGATCCACCCATTGATATTCGGTCCGGCAATCGCAGCCAGCGTGGAAAAGAGATAATACAGACCGGTGTAAGTTCCAATCTTAACAGCATTGGTCAGATCCACCACCATCGGTAAGGAGTTGATATTGACCAACGACCAGCTAAGACCAGCAAGCATCAGAAGAAGACCAACGAGGGGGACAGCACCAAACATCGGTAGGGTGAAAAGATTTACAAGCAGCATTTCTTTGGTGAAAAAGAATACGCTCAGCATAATTAATACCATCAGGCTCAAACCGATGCTGATCGTTTTTTTGCGCCCAATCCTCCCCCCAATATAACCAGCAGGTAAGGCGCCAATCACGAACATCAATGAATTTAAAGTAAGGATCTGGACGCTATCCGCCTCTGGCATACCGAGGAATTTATTGGCATACAGGGTGAAAAAGGTTTCGATGGCGTTCATTGCCACGAACCAGAAAAAGATGGCGAAGAAGATGCGCAGAGCATCGTGCTGCTTCTCTTTGAATAATTGGATGAAGTTCTTCCACAGGTTGGGTCTTTCGGCATCGGGGTTCTCTTCGTAGACTTTTGGCTCACGAATGAAGATAAAGACTAAAATCACCGCAACGATAACAAGGATGGATCCCAGCCAAAAGGGATAGGCTTCATTGATCTTGTAAAGGCTCCCACCAATGAGGAAAGCAATGATTGAACCGATGCCACCCATGAAGTTGATCACTCCGTTTGCCTGCGAGCGGAAACGTGATGGGGTGATATCAGGCATGAGTGCGACGATAGGGGTACGCCAGACAGCCATCGCCAGGACAAAGGTCACGGTGCAGCAGACGAATAAGGGTAACTTTGCCCCATCAGGAATATTCACCATAGGGATGGCGACAACCGGGGCAAGTGCCAGGGCGATGCCTGCAATCGGGGCTGCGGATAGCATAAAGGGCAAGCGACGTCCGATCCGGGTGCGCAGGCGGTCGGATATTGACCCGATTGCTGGCTGGATAAAAAGCGCAGCAATATTGTCGATGGTCATAAAAAATCCGATCATCGCAGGTTGAACATTGAATTTATTGGCCAGGAAGAGTGGGACAAAAGAGTTGTAGACCGCCCAAATGACCATAACACCAAAAAAACCAAAACCAAGTAAAAATGTCCTGCCGTAATTAAGTTTTTTCATGAATTCTCCTTTGTCAAATTTTAAGATCAAGAATAATTTATTTGTTGGACTGATTGTCCAAATAGTGCTTAAGAATTTTAAGATCAGCTTCACTTAATTGAGCCTGCTCTAAGAGATCTGGTCGGTTTTCCAAAGTGCGGATGAGCGATTGTTCATGACGCCAACGGGCAATTTCAGCATGGTTACCGGAAAGCAAGACCTCCGGGATCGTCCAACCTCGAAACTCGGGGGGACGTGTGTAGTGGGGATATTCCAGCAAGCCAGTGGCGTGAGAATCATCCATTGGGGCTTCAGGGTCTCCCAGCACACCGGGCAGGAGTCGGGTGACCGCATCGATCAGCACCAGCGCCGGCAGCTCTCCCCCCGTCAGGACATAATCCCCGATGGAAAGGGTATCGGTAACCAGGTGTTGGCGGATGCGTTCATCCACGCTCTCGTAGTGACCGCAAAGCAGCGCGAGGCGCTCATGCTCAGCCAGTTCAAAAGCAATTTTCTGGGTCAGGGTGCGGCCCTGGGGGCATAGCAAGATCACCGGGCAGGATGGCGGTCTGCCCAGGATGGCTTCCACGGCAGCGAAGACTGGTTCGGGTTTCATGACCATCCCTCCACCACCCCCATAGGGTGTGTCATCGGTGGTGTGATGTTTATCGGTCGCCCAGTCACGGATATTATGCGCGTGAACTTCAAGAGCACCAGCTTCCTGCGCCCTTTTCAGAATACTTATGTTGAGATAAGGTTCAAATACTTCGGGAAAAAGCGAGAAGATATCAAAACGCATGTCTGAATTCTAGCGCGAAGCGCAGTTCCTGACAAGCGTAATTATTTCTTCATTATATACAGCTAATTGGCTTATTGTGTACTCAATTACCACCATAGGCATCTTTGTAATCTTCGATGGCTGCTTCCACGATCTTTTTAGCCTTTTTTGGCCCTGAAACGCCAATCAGCTTGATTCTTGGTTCCTGTCCTTCAACCATTTTATAAGTGCGAAAATAATGTTGCAGTCGTTCGACAATCACATTCGGGAGATCAGTGATATCGCGAATATGTCCGTAAATGTGGTCGTTTTCTAAAACAGCGATGATCTTATCGTCGGCCTCACCATTATCCAACAGCTGGATCACGCCGACCACATAGGCGTTGAGGAAAATTTCTGAGCGGTTGATCGGGCGTTCGCTGACCACACAAATATCCAAAGGGTCGCCATCGCCGCGATCCGCATCTTGTGAAAGCAGCTTGACGCGCTCGTCACAATAGGTGCGGGGGATGAAACCGTATAAAAAAGGAGGAAGAGAGGTTGTACGCTGGGGACGATCCACATATAAATAACCCGTGGTTTTATCCACTTCATATTTGATGTAGTCGAAGGAGGTCATTTCAATAAACGCATGGACCAAATCCGGTGGGTTGGGGCCAATCTCCAAGCCGTGCCAGGGATGTGGTCGCCAGCGATAGAAGGGGGTAGGAAAGTTCACTTCTTTTGCCATTTGTTTCTGTCCTTTGGTTTACTAAGAGGTTATTGGAACCCTTCCAGGGAGACTCGTAATATTTAAGGTGCCTCAATTGTACTATTGTCAATGAGGATGTGCACTTTGTCAAGCGACTGGACTTCATTGAGACAATTACATCCGGTCTTTGGTGGAGAGACCCTGAAAATAATGTATACTATGACCACAACCAAGTAGAAGATTTGGGAAAGAAAGCATGCCAAAACAAAAAAAACAGGATCAGTCGTCTTTTTCGTAATTAGTCGATGACCCGGTGAATTACGTCAACCGGGAAATGTCAATGCTCAATTTCCAGCGACGCGTGTTGTTTGAGGCACAAAATTCCGCAAATCCACTTTTAGAACGGCTTCGATTTTTAGGCCTGATGGGTTCGATATTTGATGAGTTCTTCATGGTGCGCGTGGGGGGCTTGATGTTGAGGGTGAAGACCAAGAAGGACGTCTTTTATTTTGAAAATATGCCTCCTGATAAGCAGTTACGTGAGATTCGAAAGGAAGCCCAGAAGTTATTTCAGGATGCCCAGGAATGTTTTTATAAAACCCTGAAGCCCCTTCTTTCTGATGAAGGTATTAATATTTACCATTATGCAGATCTCAACAAGGCGCAGCGCTCTCGGGTGGATGCGTATTACAAAGAGGTCATCTTCCCTGTCCTGACGCCCCTTGCATTTGATCCTGGACATCCATTCCCATATATTTCGAATACAAGTTTCAATTTGGCGATCATCGTGGAAGATAAAAAGGGGAAACGTCATTTTGCCCGTCTTAAAGTCCCAGGATCCCTGCCGTATTTCCTGCCGGTTCATAAGGCTGCTTATGATGATTCACCGCGGGCAAAGCGTGTTCGTAAGTTTGATTTTGTGTGGATCAGCGATGTGATCATGGCAAATCTGCAGGATCTTTTCCCAGGGATGAAGGTGATAGAGGTTCATCCCTTCCATGTGCTGCGCAATGCTGAAGTGGAATTGCAGGATTTGGAGGTCATGGACTTGCTGGAGGTGATGGAAGAGAGCGTTCGGCGTCGAAAATTTGGTGCGGTGGTGAGGTTGTTGATCGATAAGCGTATGCCGGATCGCGTTTTAAAGATCCTGGTAGATAACATGAAAATTGATCCTCAGTTCATTTATACCTATGAGGACCCGGTCATCTTACATTATTTGCTTCAAATCTCTCAGGTGGATCGTCCCGATTTAAAATATGAGCCCTTTAACCCCGAGATTCCAAGTGAATTAAGGATGGCGCGTGATTCAACAGCGGAGCAATTTTTCAATTTGATCCGTCAGAAGGATATCATGCTGCACCATCCCTATGATTCCTTTAAACCCGTGGAGGATATTTTATATTATGCTGCGATCGATCCGGATGTTTTAGCCATCAAGCAGACCCTTTATCGTGTTGGACGCAATTCTCCTGTCGTTCGCACCCTGTTGCAAGCCCGGCGGGATTATGGCAAGCAGGTGGCTGTATTGGTGGAATTGAAAGCGCGCTTTGATGAGGAGAGCAATATTGAATGGGCGAAATTGCTCGAGCAGGAAGGGGTGCATGTCACCTATGGGTTGCTGGGGTTAAAAACGCATTCTAAGATCGCTCTGGTTGTGCGCAAGGAGGGCGATCATATTCGTCGTTATGTCCACATGGCAACGGGGAATTACAATCATATCACCGCGCAATTGTATGAAGACATTGGGATGTTTACCTGTGATGATGCCATTGGGGCAGATGCCACGGATATTTTCAACTATCTGACGGGCTATTCCTCAAAAGAAAAATATCGCAAATTAATGGTCGCACCGCTCCAATTACGTGATAAATTTCGGGAGTTGATTCATCAGGAGATCGTCCACCATAAGAAGCACAAGGATGGCAGGATTATCTTAAAGATGAATGCTTTGGAAGACGAGGATATGATCCGCATGCTGTATCGTGCATCCCAGGCAGGCGTGAGAATCGATCTGATTGTGCGGGGAATTTGCTGCTTGCGTCCAGGGATTGAGGGCTTAAGCGACAACATCCGTGTGATTAGTGTGGTGGGGCGGTTTTTGGAGCACAGCCGGATCTATTATTTCCACAATCATGGTCAGGAAATTATCCTGATGGGAAGCGCAGACCTCATGCCTCGGAATTTAAACCAGCGTGTGGAAGTGCTCTTCCCGGTAGAAAGTGAGGAAATGATCCGCCACCTGCGAGATGATGTCTTGGAAATCTATTTAAAAGGGAATATCAAAGCCTGGTACATGCAACCTGATGGGCGTTATGAACAGGCAAAACCGTCAGAGGGCGCTGGTTTGATCGATATTCAGCACTGGTTTCTTGATAAGCGCTAAAAACCCCGATTGGACTTATTGAAAAAACCGTATCTAGAATCTTCTGGATACGGTTTTTATATCGCCTTTGCCAAGAACCCCGCTAACGAGGCATGTTTCTGAAGATATCAAAGCCAAGCGAGCCAAGAATCACTAAACTAACAATACATGCGATGATGCACAGCACGACGAGGACAATGATGGCGATGACCCACCATTTTACTTTGTTCTTTTTCTGTGGCGGTTCATAATAGGATTGAGGTCCACTGAATAGTTCTTTCTCGACTTGCTTTTCATCAATGATGGGGGCTTCATCCGGGATGGGGGAACCCCACCGGTCATGCTCGTATTCTGCCTCAGGTTCAGGGGTTGTCTCTTCTGGTTTGCTCCACTCCTCAGCGGAGGCATTCATAAATTCGTCAGATTTTTCATCTTCAGGAATATGACCCATTTCTATCTCCTTATCTCTTCTTAAATAGTGATTAATCTCTAGTATACCGCGAATTATGCCTCCCTAATAGCGCGTGATGAATAACATTTCGAAACGATCATTTCCAGGGAGGTTGGTGCGATGTACGCATCGTCTCTACTCACTCTGCACTTTCAGACAGCTGTTGTTTTTTCCCCAAGAGGATGACTAGTGCGGCGATGGTCACCAGTGCGCCGGTGGCTAAAAAGGCAGCTTCCAGGGAGTGTTCAGCGATGGCGCCGATCAGTAATCCCATCCCAGCGGTATAAACGCTGGCGATCATGTTGATCATGGAGAGGACTGTCGCCCGATTGGAGGAAGCGATCTGTCGGTTTTGATAATCTGCAAAAAGGGGATGTTTCAGGGCGTTGAAGCCCCTGAATAGCACCACGCATAAGATGCCTAACCAGGGCATACGGTTGATGAATAGAACCAGATAAATGATTCCTGGTGTCAGGGTGGCAAGCAGCATACTCCGTCGCGGTCCGATTTTTCTTGCGATCGCGTGTACAAAACTGGACGCAAAGAAGGCGGCTGTACTAGCCAGAGCCAGCGTTGGGCCGAGCAGGCTATCGGGTACACCGATATTTTGAAAATAGGGTGGGTAGAGGTTGATCAAATAGTCCCAAAAAGCGATGGTGAGAACGTTCAACAGCACCAGACCCTGAAGGATATGATTGTGTTTGAGAAAGGCGATCCCTTCTTTAAGTAAGCGAATGGATTGAGGTTGCGCTAAACCTGGACCCTCAACTGGCCTTTTTTCTTTTTCCAAAAACAGCGTGAGGAGGAAGCCCAGTCCGACGGCAATGGCCGTACTGAGGATGGCAATTTTGATATTTGTCTGGCTGGCTTGGGGGACCATCAGACCGCTTAACCCAAAAGAGACGATAAAACCGAGATAGCTGGCGCCGTTCAACTGCCCCATTACTTTTCGCATCTGATCCTGACGTTTTTCAGCCGTAAGCTGATCGTAGATCAAAGCTTCCAATGCACCCGAGCCAAAAGCGAAGCCAATCCCGCCGATGATCGCATCGATCACCAGCAGCCAGTAATCGATGATGAAAAGGAACAGCAATTCACCGATAAATTGGAAAAGAATGGCAGCCTGGATGGCTTTACGCCGTTCCCAGTGATCTGCCAAAACCCCCGTGGGAATTTCAGCCAGGAACATGGTGAAGACAATAATTCCCCACATGCTGTTGATCTGAACATAGTTCAAGCCACGATCCAAGAAGTACAGGCTCATGAAGGGGATATAAAAGTAAAGCGAAGAGAGAAATTTGACCAGAATCAGCAGATTGATATTATCCCAGTTTGTAAGTCGGATCTTCTTAATCATCTCTCTCTCGTTAGCATTTAATCGACATGGAACAATTATATACGAGAGTGATCAAATGACCTTAATCACAGGTTAATTCTTGTTGCTTATTCCATAACCCCATATTCTTTCAATTCGACCAAGTTATTGATACCAGAATTTTGATTGCTTCTCTTGATCATGCCGACACCCTCTCCATACCAGGTGCTGTAGGTGAAATCCATCCCACTAAAGGGTATCGTGGTTTCACCCATCACGATGGTCATCTCGACAATGCCAAGGCTATCGACGCGTACCGCCTGGGGGAAGGTGCCAGCGGGAACCACGACTTCCTCAATGGCGGCAATTTTGTGTTCGATGGTGACATTGGATTCAAAATTTTGTTCCATGCTCGGGATGTCAATACCTATGTTCATTTTGTAATTCGATGTCCAGGTATAGCCAGGATTCATCAAGGCGGCTGCTGGGAGTGTCTCGCCCTGCCACTCGAGGGTTTCAAATGTCACCTGAGGCGCACCTGCGATACCTTCATGCTCTCTGAGAAGCTCCAATTGGCTGAAAGAACCGCTTAAAATGCCATCTTCTGAACAAAACCATTCAGCGGTGAAAGCCAGGTCATCCGCTGATGACTCTTCGCTCAGGGTAAATTTATCTTGCTCGATTTCTGTGACCTTGAGGGTGTAACCTTCGCCGGCGGTTTCTTGATAACGCCAATAGGCACCTTCCCTGATAGGGAAGTAGGGAAGATCGCAAGCGCTTGTCACATCAAACTGAGCGTTTGGCTGGACTTCAGGTTCACCCTTCTCCGTTGGTACCTGATCCATATCTTGTGGGGTCTGAACTTCCTCAGGCTCTTGCGGACGCAATGGCTCGATTGCCTCGTCCGGTGTTGAGTCAGCCAGGCGATCGCCAACAATTTGTCTGCCTTTGCTGATAAGATCATCCGTTAATCCACAGGCAAAAAGGAAGAAGGCACTGAGGATAAGCAGCATTGGGAGGGCTTTGTTTTTCATTCTGTTTTCTCCTGATACCATGACTATTTAGATAAATCAAATCTTATTACTACAATAAAGGGAAGTGGAAAATTGACTCAGAACTCAACAGGAAAGCCCCCCGGAAAGCCAAAGAGACCGCTCAATGGATTTAAGCAGTCTCTTTTGATGACGGTGCGTTTTGCCTTAGTCCGTTTCAATTTCAATTCGGGTATGGCTGCCCTTGATAAAGTTCTCATAAATCAGCTTGATCGACTCAACCACCAGGCCAAAAATGGACAACCCTAAGATGACCTCCAACCCGATGTTCATCGCCCTTGAGACCTCCTGAGCGGTTGAGGCGATATCGAAATTCAACGCTTTCCAGGCTGCTGGGTTGAGGGTAATTACTTCAGGTCCTTTCAGGATGGCGAAATTCAATGCAATCGTAAAGGCGTTGATAAAGATTTTGGCAATGGTGGCTGCTGTATTCCAATAGCCGATGCGGATCAGGTATAAGGCGAGAGCGATGCTCAGAACATTGGCGGCAGTGATCCAGGGGATGTAGCGCAAAAAATTTTCGTTGAGGATCGGGACTGATACCCAGCCGGAATCACCCAGGTAATAGATCCCAATTCTATCCAGGAAGAAGTTGATCAGTACGATGAACACCAACGTAAAGGTGATTTGAAGTGCCAGTTCTGTGATCTTAATTGTCTTGCGATGCTCGGTAGTGAGCAAATCATCCGGAGACCAATCTTGTTCCACCTTGATTTTCCACTCTTCTGGCGAGGTTCGTTCGATGCTTGCGAAAACCAGGGTGACAATGCCAAAGGCGGTGAACAGGCTGCTGAACAAGCCCCCGATCACCTCCGCAATGGCTTCAATTAGATTACTGTTGACCCCTGATTGACTCACGATCGCAATAATCAACGCTAACAGGTTCAGACCACCGACGACGATCAACACGATTTTTAGCACCTGCAGATAGATGGGATACATGCGTGGGCCTATCAGACAGTTGTGTTCTGCATACTGCTGGGCGACTTTTCGGGGCGCGCCAAATTCTTGCAGAACAGATTTGATGGTTTCTTCCTCAGGGGGTTGCCCGGGATTGGGATTGCGATCTTCGATGATGTCCATCAACGTAGAGCGAATCTCTTTGAGGATATCCTCCCGGTTTTTAGGGGGCAAGTGACGTCGGATTTCATCCAGATACAAATCAATCAATTTCATTTTCGTTCTCCTTTTTATTAGATAATAATTCATCGACTGTTGTCTTAATACGTGACCACTCAACGGTCATTTCTTCTAAAACCTCTTTTCCAAAACTGCTCAAAACATAGTAGCGACGCGGTCGAGAGGCTTCTACCCGCCAGTTACTCTCTAAAAGCTTTTGTTCTTCCAAGCGACGGAGCAGGGGATAGAGTGTGCCCTGGTCGATCTGCATGCCTTGCTCCTCCAGATGTCTCATTAAGGTATACCCGTATTGCTCCTGGTGTAACTGGCTGAGCACAGCCAGGATGATCACCCCCCGGCGAAGTTCCTGGATCAGGCTTTGAGTTTGCACAGTAATGGCGTCTTCCGTCATCATAGATTACCTTTCATAATGTTATAACCTATATTCTGTATATTAT
>CAZWDG010000042.1:0-9777 GCA_964633075.1 uncultured Candidatus Brevefilum sp. | reverse complement strand
AATTAAGATCCCCGGGATTTAAGATCCGCAACAACTTACCAATATGATATTTGAAAATCCCGGGGATCTAAAGAAAAAAGCTTAACTCCGATCTGCGAAATCAACTAATAATGCCAACAGATTAAGATCCCCGGGATTTGAGATTTATAATCATGCTTCAATCTGACATTAAAATCCCGGGGATCTAAAGAAAAATCATAATTCTGATAAGACGAAACCAACTAAAAATGTCAACCGATCAAGATCCCCGGGATTTCATTCTTGCAGTCATTGCTTATTTTTGACATCTAAAATCCCGGGGATCTGAAGAACAAACTCGATCCCCAAAGCTGTTAAAAGCCGTTAAAATAAGAGGACGGATGGCACAAGATAACCACAAACTCCCCCTTGATCAGGTTCTAATCGGCGACTGCCGCCAGGTCCTGACCGAACTGCCCGAAGACTCAATTGACCTGATCTTCGCCGATCCCCCTTACAATCTCCAGCTTGAGGGGGAGCTCTGGCGTCCCAACCTGACCCGGGTGGACGCCGTCGATGCGGACTGGGATCAGTTTGAAAATTTCAGCCAATACGACAACTTCACGCGCGAATGGCTGACCGCCTGCCGCAGGGTGCTCAAACCCACCGGTACCCTGTGGGTGATCGGCTCCTACCACAACATTTACCGGGTTGGAAAAATTCTCCAGGACCTGGATTTCTGGGTCCTGAACGACGTCGTGTGGGTCAAATCCAACCCCATGCCAAATTTCCGCGGCGTGCGCTACACCAACGCCCATGAGACACTGCTATGGACGCAAAAAGTGAAAGGCGCGCAATACACTTTCAACTACCATGCCATGAAGGGACTGAATGACGAATTGCAGATGCGCAGCGACTGGTACATCCCAATTTGCACGGGCAAGGAACGCCTGAAGGATGCGGATGGCGAAAAAGCCCACCCCACCCAAAAGCCAGAAGCCCTGCTTTACCGGGTGATCCTCTCCAGCTCTAATCCGGGCGATATCGTCCTGGACCCCTTCTTTGGCACCGGCACAACCGGGGCGGTGGCGCGTAAACTCCATCGCCATTTCATTGGAGTTGAAATTGACCAGAACTATGCTAAATTAGCCCTCGGACGCGTGTCCCAAGTCGTTCAACTCGAATTTGATCCGCCCATATTCATCACGCCCAACCCGCGCCAACGCGAGCGGATCCCCTTCGGGAACCTGGTTGAAAGCGGGTTGCTGGAACCCGGGCAGCTGCTTTACTTCGGTGCGGAAGGTGAAATCACCGCCAGGGTTTTGTCAGACGGGATGCTGTCCTTTAACGGTCAGCGCGGTTCAATCCATCAGATTGCCAGAAAAATCCGGGAAGGACCCAGCAATGGCTGGAAATGCTGGTATTATTGGGATGAAAAAACGCGCCAAAGACAGCCCATTGACCACCTGCGTGAAATCATTCGGGAGGATTAATCAACAAAACTCACCCGGCCAAGACTGGATCAGTAATATCGCCGGAACCCAATCATCAAAGGAATTCAATTATGACCATAGAAACAAGTTATAAGCAAACAATTTGGAGCCTGGCAGACCTTTTTGAAAACTTTAAGGATCCCAAATACGAGGCGACATTCAAAGAAATCGAAGAAGGTGTGCGTGCGTTTGAGGCTTATAAGGAACAGCTCACCCCCGACATCAGCACAGACCTGTTCATCCAAATCATTAGAGAATACGAACGCTTCTACCGGTTAATCAGCCATCTGGGTGGTTTTGCCGAATTGGCATTTTCAGAAAACACCCAAGACCAGGAAGCTCAGGCAGCATTCGCACGGGTGAACCAATTCTGGGCAGAAATGAACAACAAAACCCTGTTCTTCAGCCTGTGGTGGAAACAGCTGGATGAAGACAACGCCCAACGCCTGCTGGCCTCCTCAGGAGATTTCCATTATTGGCTGGTTGCCATGCGCAATTTCAAGGACTTCACCCTGAGCGAACCGGAAGAAAAGATCATCAATATCAAGGACGTGACCGGTTTCAGCGCCCTGAATATGCTTTATGATTCGATCACCAACCGCTATCTTTTCAAAATTGAGATCGACGGCGAAGAAAAAGAGCTGACCCGCGGCGAAGTGTCAGCATTGGTGCGGGAACCAGACCCCGATTTACGCGCCCGCGCCTATCAAAGCCTGTTTTCAGTTTATCAAGAAGATGCTCCCATCCTGGGTCAAATTTATCAGTATATTGCACGTGATTGGCGCAATGAGAACATCAATTTACGCAAATTTAAACAGCCTATCTCAGTTCGCAACCTGGTCAATGACATCCCGGATGACGTCATTGAGATCCTTCTAGAGGTCACCCGCCAAAATGCCAAGCATTTTCATCGCTTCTTCAACCTCAAGGCAAAACGGATCGGTATGGATAAACTCCGCCGTTATGATATCTATGCGCCGGTTGAGAAATCAGATAAGCAATATGATTACGGCGAGGCGGCAGATATCGTCCTGGAATCATTTTTGGAATTTGATCCCAAATTTGCTGATATGGCTAAACAGATCTTAGATGCAAACCATGTCGATAGCGAGGTGCGCAAAGGGAAGATGAGCGGTGCCTTTTGTGCGACCATTACCCCAGACCTGACACCCTGGATTTTGCTCAACTACCAGGGGAAACCCGATGACGTCGCCACCATGGCCCATGAGTTGGGGCACGGCATCCACTCCTTGATGGCACAGGGACACAGCGCCCTCACCCAGCACGCCTGTCTGCCCCTAGCGGAGACTGCCTCGACCTTTGGCGAGATGGTGCTGATTGATAAACTCCTGGCACAGGAAACGGATCAGGCGGTCCGGCGAGACCTGCTTTTCCGCCAGATGGACGATGCCTTTGCCACCATTCTCCGCCAGAACTACTTCTCCATGTTCGAAAAGACCGCCCATGAGCTTGTTGCGCAAGACGCCCAGGTGAATGAACTGGCAGAGGCATACATGGAAAACCTGAAAAGCCAATTTGGCGATTCTGTCACGATCTCGGATGAATTCCGCTGGGAATGGGTAATGGTTTCCCACTTTTACAACGTCCCCTTCTATGTCTATGCCTATGCCTTCGGACAATTACTGGTGCTGTCGCTCTACAAGCAATACCAGGAAGAGGGCGATGCCTTCAAACCGCGCTATATGGATATCCTGGCGGCTGGTGGATCGATCGCCCCGATGGCCCTATTGCGCAATGCGGGTATGGATGTTTCCAGACCTGAATTCTGGCAAGGTGGATATGATGTGATCGAAGAGATGGTCAACGCACTGGAGAAACTGACCTAATTACTCAGGCTAGGATCCATAAATCCCAGGAGGTAATCGTCCCACCTGGGATTTTTAATTAAAGATCTGGTAAGGGCTATCTTTCGGAATCACCGTTTGAGGGCGAATGCTTACTCAACGCAATCGCGATTAGAATCAAACCCACCAACCCCAGTGCAAAACTAAGATACCAAATGTTTCGCACGCCAAACCGATCAAGGATGATCCCCGCAAAATACACGCCCAAACCTGAGCCGATCCCCATCATCGCGGTTCCATACAAGGCCTGACCGGTTGCCCGCCATTTAGGGCTGATAGACTGATCGATGAAAGTAATCGCTGCGACAAAAAAGCTGACCACCGCAAAACCATTAATCAGCTGTGTGGGAATAATCCAAACAGGTTGACGGATAAAGGTATATAAAAACCAGCGCACAGGTAACAGAATCGCCCCCAATAGAATCAACCATTTCAGCGATAGAAATTTCGACAGATATGGGACAGCGATCATCACGGGCACTTCTGCTAAAGCCTGGAAGGAGACAATGAAACCAATCATCCAGGTCGAGGCATCCAGAGATTGGAGAAAAAGCGTCTGGTAGTTATTTTGATTGCCAAAGGTGGCGCCAATAAAAATACTGCCAAGCAGAAAGATCGTAAATTTAGAATTTTCTGTGAGTATCTTCAGGTCCTTGAGACCCGTATAAGTAAAGGTTTGTCGCCCTTCTGGGAGCAACAGACTTAAAACCGCCAAACTCAAGTACACCCCGGCTAAAATCCATGTGAATAAAGTCAGGATCTGATCCAGGAACAATCCCCCCATGATAATACTCGAAGCGGCGAAACCTAAAGAACCCCACAGCCGGACCAGGCTGAATGCATTAACTTCATCAATTTGCTCAAGATAATCCAGCACAATGGCGGTAATGATCGTGTTGAGGGGTGCATTCATGGCAGCAAAAAAGAGCCCCAACAAGAAAGTGGCAAGATACGATTCGATAAATCCCAGTATTACTGCGGTCATCCCAGCGCCTAGCGATCCTATCAGCAACAATAAGCGCCGTGTCTGTAAAGTGTCGCTTAAATAGCTCCAAACAGGCTGGAAGATGATCGTCGCGATGGGCATCGCACCTAGAAAAAGGCCAATCTGTCCGCCCGAAAAGCCCTTGCGATACAGATATACAGCCAGGTAGGGTCCAAAAATCCCGACGGAAAAAAAGTTAAGAAACCAAAATAGTTTTAATCTGAGTTTCATAAGGCTGTACCAGACCCAGGTAAGTATACCGCCTATTCCCAAGTTTCTCGCTGGTATCAGCGTAAAATGCGCTGGCCACAACCCCATTTGAACGCAGACGGTCACCTGAGGATCCCAATCCCCTGGGATTGTCCATTGTGCAACCGGGGATAACCAAAAAGGTTAATTTAAAGATGCGCTTTGTCTTTCGTGATCAAGATCTTCACAGCGTCAATCGCCGTTTGGATCAAGGGGTCAAGATCTGAGACATGCTCTTCGGGGTGATCCCCTTCCTGGTTCCAAATAATTAACATGATGCCACCGGCACGTTTGCGATAAATGCTGCTTAGAATGAAGATGGCGGCAGCCTCCATCTCTGAGCAGATCGTACCGCCCTGAATCCAGGCCTTCCAACGCGCATGCAAGCGCTGATCAATCGGCATGCGTTCCGGGTCATGTTGACCGTAAAATGAATCTTTAGATTGTGAAACACCGAGGTGGTAAGAATAGCCCAATTGCTCAGCAGCCTCCCTTAATGCCAGCACGACATCAATATCAGCGATTGCTGGGAACTCGATCGGCATGTACTGCCTGGTGGTGCCCTCATCACGGATCGCACCGGTCACGATGGCCAGGTCGCCAGCTCGCAGATGCGGCTGCATCCCACCTGATGTCCCCACACGGATGAAGGTATCCGCGCCGATCTTGATCAACTCTTCGATCGCAATCGCTGTTGATGGGCTCCCGATACCCGTCGATGTGACCGAGACCTTCTCGCCAAGCAGTGTGCCGGTGTAGGTCTTATATTCACGATTGTAAGCAATCAATTGAGGATGATCAAAATAACTGGCAATTTGCTCGCAGCGACCTGGGTCGCCGGGTAAAAACACATATCGACCCACATCACCTGTTTTCATCTGGATATGATACATGACCTCATCATTTTTCATCGCGTTCTCCTAAAAATTCCTAATTTGGCGCGTTATTTCGATAACGGTTTTCCTAACACCATTTAGGTAGCACAACCTCACAAACATTAGAATTCTAGATATGACTATTATAATGGAATAGATTTCTGATTATGTGATTCATTTTTAGGAAGGGATTTACTACCTGAAATCAATCACCACAGTCCATATCGGATTAAACTATTAACTTGAGGAACGCAACCACAACAAGTGAAAACGCCTCTCAAATTCTCCCGTCTTTAATTGTTTGTACAAATTTTCCTTTTACAGGTTATGATTAGAAAGAAAAAAAGTTGGGAGAATTGTTTAAGATACGGAGACAAAAGATGCCCCTTACATCCAAAGAACGCGTGATCGCTGCCATCAACCACGAAGAGCCCGATCGAGTCCCAATCGTGATCGGCGTCAGCAATGCGACCGGCATCAAAATGAAAACCTACCAGAAAATCAAGGCTCTGGCTGGGATTAATGCACCGGATGAATATATTTATCAGTGGCCGGAATTGGGAACCGCTCATGTTGATGAGGAAACACTCCAGCGCCTCCATGGCGATGTGCGCGGCGTTCTCGACCTGGAACCCAGTCACGTCCGGGAGAGAAATAAGGGCCGCGAACCCCATGCCCCCTATCGCGATTCCTGGGGTACCGGTCAGATTGAAATTACCGAAGGTGAATGGACGCCGGGTGCACCACCCATGCCCAATGCAAACACCCTTGAAGACATCGAGGCCTATCCCTGGCCGGATATGGATGATCCCACCCGCGTTGCCCATATCCATGCTCAGGCAAAAATGCTTGCAGATGAAAATGAATACGCGATCATGGGCACACCCTGGTTGCTCTTCCCCTTTGAACGAGCGATAGCCATGCAGGGCATGGACAATTTCCTGCTCAATATGGCGATTGAACCCGATTTTGCCAAGGCGCTCCTGGCTAAGATCACCGAAAAATGCAAACAAATGATGGGGAATTTTCTGAGGGAAACGGGGGAATTGCTTGACATCATTAAGATTGGTGACGATCTTGGCTCCCAGGAGAGCCTATTGATTTCACCCAAGATGTACCGGGAGATGATCAAACCCTTCCACGCTGATTTGATCGCCTTTACCAAGGAACGCACGCAGGCCAAGCTCTTCTTCCATACGGATGGTGATGTGTTTGGCTTGATCGATGACTTGATTGAAATTGGCGTGGACATCCTCAACCCGATTCAAACCTCCGCAGGCAGAATGTCTGACCTGGAAGGGCTGAAGCGCCAATTTGGAGACCGGATCGCCTTCTGCGGCGCGATTGACACCCACTCAGTATTGCCACAAGGCAGCCCTGAAGAAGTACAGCAGGAAGTGAAACGTGTCATCCATGCGCTGGGACCGGGTGGCGGTTATATGGTGTCCTCTGTGCATACCATCATGAATGATGTCCCCGCTCAGAATGTGCTGGCAATGGTCGATGCGGTGGAAAAATATGGCACCTACCCACTGAAGGGTTGAGTCTATCCATTTACCTTAGCTTAAGGTGTTTCAATCTGAAAAGTAGATCCCTGGAATTTTCGAAAATACCGGGGATCTTAATATTTGATGAAGCCCTAAACGGGCGATTTACCTTTTATCAAAAGAACAAAATTGAATTACAATTCATTGAGATTTTGGAAGGAGCCTTTTAATTAATGACAAAACAAATCATTCGCCAACTAGAGGATGGCTTGATCATCCGACATTCCACCCGGGAAGACGCTGAGGCACTTGCAGAATTTAACAGAGTGATCCATGGCGAAAATAAATGGGATGAAAAAGGCCTGGTGGATTGGACCCTGGACCTGGTCAGCGGGGAAAGTCCCACCTTTAGCTCCAGTGATTTTACCGTTGTTGAGGACACAAAGTCGGGTGAAATTGTCTCAACCTGCTGTCTGATCTCCCAAACCTGGGCTTATGAAGGGATCCCCTTCAAAGTTGGACGACCTGAGCTGGTAGGCACGAAAGAATCCTATCGTCGAAAGGGTTTGATCCGCCAGCAGTTCGAAATCCTCCACGAGTGGAGCAAAGCGCGCGGTGAGTTGGTACAGATCATCACCGGCATCCCATATTACTATCGACAATTTGGTTACGAAATGACCTTGAACCTGGAGGGCGGCAGATTGGGTTACGAGATTCACGTCCCGAAATTAGAGGATGATCAGGGTGAACCTTACACCTTTCGCCTCGCCACGGAAGCTGATATCCCATTCCTGATGACCACTTATGAACGCAGTATCGAACGCTCTATGATTAATGCGCTTTGGGATGAAGCACTTTGGCGGTATGAACTGATCGGGAAACGCCGATACAACATCAACCGGCGAGAGATCTACATCATCGAGGACCAAGAAGGACATCCCGCAGGTTTCATTGGCATTCCACCTATTAAGTGGGGTAAGAGCAGCATGCTGACCCTCTATGAAATCACACCGGATTACGCCTGGACGGAGATCACACCCAGTGTGTTCCGATTCCTCTGGCAAACCGGCGTACGACTGGCAGAGGAACAGGATCAAACCCAGCAGATCTTTGGCTTGTGGCTGGGCGAAAGCCACCCGGCTTATGAGGTCGCAGCCACGCAACTCCCTCGGGAGCGTAAACCCTATTCTTACTTCGTGCGTGTGGCTGACCTGCCCACATTCCTCGACCACATCAAACCCGTGCTTGAGGAACGCTTGGCCCATTCCGCGTTTCAAAATTATTCTGGAGAGATTAAACTTAACTTCTACCTGGATGGCCTCAGCCTGAATTTCAAAAATGGACGGCTTGGGGAGATCAAGGCCTTGACAGCCAGTGAGCTCAGCGCTTGTGATGCCGGTTTTCCCCCGCTGACATTCTTACACCTTGTATTTGGACACCGCACGATGGGAGAGCTTAGATACGCCTTTACAGACTGCTACGCGAAGGATGATGAAACCATGCATCTCTTGAATGCCTTGTTTCCCAAAAAACCTTCCAAGGTGTGGGATATTTCTTAAAGGAGCGGTTTGCAAGTTAGTCCCGCCCCTTAAGCCACGGCCAGCGTTCTTCTGGCGGCTTTGGGGGTTCAGGTGTGGGCGCAGGCGCATGTGGTGGGACCTCATCTCTTGGGTGTTCCCTTACAGGAGCTTGTGCGTAGGATTGACCAACATTACGGTTCACCCCTGCCTGTAGCCAGTGATACTCTTCAGTGTGCGCATACTCCCGCAATTTATTGATCCGATTGATCAACATCGGGTGACTTTGAAAAACCTCAGCCATTCGGTTTGAGGCCAGATCATCCTCCGCGTCGATCATCGCCAAGGCTTTCTCAAAATCCCTCTGATTGCTGACGCCTGGCGCCACCAACTTGACCAGCGAGGAAATCGCCAAACGTAGATCGCCGCATGCCAATAGACCTGCCCGGTCAGCTGAGTATTCACACAGACGGTTCCACCAGCGAAAGGCCGAGTAAAGCACCACAGCAATCCCCAGGGGAGCGGGAATCCCCGCCAGCCCGCCCACAATCGTGTTGAGCCAGGTGTGTCCCAGAGCCACATGCCCCATCTCGTGACCGATGATGAATTTCAGCTCACCGGCGGACATCACCTTCAATAAGGGTGAAAACAAGACCAGTACCTTGGGATCGCCCACCCCAAAGGTGTAGGCATTCAACTGTTTCTCCTGCGCCAGGAACACATCCACAGGACCCGGTTGGAGCTTTTGACCGCATTCCGCTACCACATCAGCCAGTGCTGGCGTCCGGACTGACTCCACCCTGGTCGTGTGCTGCATCAACGACTGATGGTGAGAACGGATCATCAGCGCGCTGAGGATAAACATGCCAACGATGAAGACACCGCTTAAACAAAAGGTCACCGTTGACGTGAGCACGATCACACCCAAGACCAGGAGGATCGTCAGGATTAAGATAACGACTTCATTGTCATGCCTGTAGCGAAGCGAACGGAACATCCTTACACCTCTTTTAACACAGCTCCTCAGAGGAGGCTAACAGCTAAATTAAAGTCAAATCTCGCTCATCAGTATAATACAAGGGAGCAAATCATGCTGCGCTTTGTTGGTTAAGTATGGTCCTGCAGGGACCTTCGTGACATATAGGTTGATACTAAGTTCCCCTGAGACTGCCACGCTTCTCCCGCAGTGACAAATAAAAATGGTCTTGCCAGGAGGTCTGACCCACAAAAAAAGATCCCCGAGATTTCGTGATGGATCTGTTACAGACCTTCTCAAGAAAAGTCCCGGGGTCACCTGAGTTTATCAAATTAGTGTCCCAAAGAAACGGTTTATTTAAGACTTTTTTGT
>CAZWDG010000041.1:0-9929 GCA_964633075.1 uncultured Candidatus Brevefilum sp. | reverse complement strand
ATAAACTTGTTTATAATAGTTATTGAGAGCGCTCTCATAATCATATCATAATTTTGCGTTTATCAGGGGCGATTTTCTATAAACAAAGCCATATATGGTGGAATTTTGGGAGCGGTTTTACAGACATGGGAGTTGATTTTTGTCCAACCTGACCTTAGAGGATATCGCGAAAAAAGCAGGGGTCTCACGTTCAACCGTTTCGCGCGTGGTTAATAATTATGCCAACATTAGCCCGGGCGTGCGAGCTCGGGTGCTGGATGTGATCAAGGAAACAGGATATCGCCCGAACGCGGCTGCTCGGGCATTAGCCTCTCAGCGCACGCAAATGATTGGCTTGGTGCTGCCACATACGGTTGCAGCGTTATTTACCGACCCATTTTTCCCCCATTTACTTAAAGGTATCTCTCAGGCTTGTAATTACTATGATTACACCTTAGCACTTTTTTTGGTTTCTTCGGAAGATGATGAAAAAAGAATATTTAACCGCGTAACCAATAAGGGATTGTTAGATGGTGTCCTAGTTCAATCCGGTCATCATGGCGATCAGCACATCATCGGCCATTTGATTGATGCGCAGATGCCACAAGTGGTGATTGGTCGTCCTGTACGTTCGGACAATGTCAGTTTTGTGGATGTGGATAATATCACAGCCACCTTTAATGCAGTCTCTTATATGATCCGCCAGGGTTATCAACGTATCGCTACGATCACGGGTCCATTGAAGAGCACCGCTGGTACGGATTGGAGAGAGGGTTATCTCAAAGCGCTTTCAGAACGTGGCATTAAGATAAACCATGATTTCATCGTGGAAGGTGATTTCACCGAACAAGGTGGTTATTTTGCAATGCAAACACTGTTCCAATATGAACCAGAGGCGGTTTTTGCTGCGTCTGATACGATGGCCTATGGTGCTATCCGGGCAATTCAGGAGCGCGGGTTTAATGTTCCAGAAGATATCGCCGTGGTTGGGTTTGACGATATCCCCAATACTTCTGTTTCAGATGTACAGTTGACGACCATTCGGCAGCCGATTAATCAATTAGGCGCCAATGCAGTTGAGATATTAATTGATTTAATTGATAATGGGATTAACCCACCACGCCATGTCATTCTGAGTTCACAATTGGTGGTTCGTTCTACTTGTGGAAATATCAAAACACAAAGCAATGACTAATGAAAGATACAAGTATTTAAATCGTTATTAGTAGAAAAAGGAGGTGAGGTATATCGAAAGAAGCAAAGGTTTGTTTTTTGGATTAGGCGCTCAGTCTAAATTAGACGGATGACGCCCAGGGATGATCTTGTCGATAATTGATAAAAACAAGGATTAGCCCAAAGAAAAATACCCAATTCTTAATCCGATAAGGAGAATGAAAAAAATGAAACGTAAAATCTATTTGTTAACCTTTTTAGTGATCCTGGGCCTCGTGTTAGGCGCTTGTGCCCCCCAGGTTCCGGAAGCAGTCGAAGAACCAGCTGAGGAAGTTGTTGAAGAGGTCAAGGAAGAAGTGGCCGAAGAAGTAAAGGAAGAGGTTGTTGAAGAACCTGAAGAGGAAGAGCCAGTGGTTGCTGGTCCCGATCTCGAACCTGCTGAAATTGCTGCTGCCCTACCCCGCAATGAAACCATGTACTTCAATGGTCAGCAATGGGGACCAGTGGTGTGTTGGAATGCATACTCAACTAGCTGTAACAATGCCATGGCGATTGCTGCAGGGGATAGTTCCCGTGTCCTCATGTTCGAAACCCCCTACCTTTATAACATGCTCGATGGTAAGCAGTATCCTCTGCTGGCAGATGGTGATTGGGCCTGGAACGAGGATATGACCGAAATCACCTTCAAGATCAATGAAGCTGCTAAATGGAGTGATGGTACCCCGGTGACAGCCGAGGATGTTGCCTATACCTGGTATGCCAATATCACCTACTCAACCAATGCTGGCAACAACTATAAGGACTACATCGATGCGATCGAAGCGGTAGATGCTCAGACAGTTGTTATCAAGGCAAAATTGGATGCGGAAGGCGCTACCGTCAATCCTTTGATTGTTCCATCCTATCTGAGTGGTGCCTATGTCATGCAGAAAGCCTGGACCCAAACCTTAGAAGAGCGCACCGGTGGCGATGCAACAGCATTCCTGGCGGATCCCGCTGAAGATATTGTGTACTCTGGTCCGTATCACAAGTACTTCGCAGATGATACCAAGGTTGTCCTCGTTCGCGATGATAATTACTGGGGGCAGGATGACAGCATGTGGGGAAAATTACCCACACCGAAGTACTTGGCCCATCAGATTTTCAAGGACAATGCAGCTGGCTCTGTCGCATTGACCAAAGGCGAAGTGGATGTCAGCCAGCAGTTTAACTCCAATATTCAGGTCTTGTGGTTAAACTATGGTCTGCCCATCTCAACCTATCTACCCGAAGCGCCCTATGGCATCGGCGCTAGCCTGCCAACTGCTTTCTACAACTTAAAATCCTATGGCCTAGACCAGATTGCAGTTCGCAGGGCGATTGCCATCGCTGTTGACTATCCCTCCATCATTGCCAACGCTATGACTAACCAATCGGCTACATTTGAGCAAGTTCCGCGTTCGCTCATGAACCCAACGCCAGGCGAGCAAGCCTTATACGACCATGAAGCTGTTGCTGACCTGCAATGGGTAGGTAATGATATTGAGGGTGCCAAAGCACTGCTTGATGAAGCTGGCATTGTCGATACGGATGGCGATGGTTGGCGTGAATTCAACGGTCAAAAGCTCAGCTACATTGCCACTTGCCCGAATGGATGGTCCGACTGGCAGGCTGCTATCGAACTTGTTGCTGCTGCTGGGGAAAAGATTGGGATTGACATCACCACCAATTACCCCGAATGGTCTGTGTATCAGACAGTTGTGACAGCCTCAGATCAGGATCTTCCTGAGGGTTATGACATCTTTATGATGTGGAGTGACAGCGCTGGACCCACCCAGCCTTGGGGCCGTATCCGCCACCTGCTCAGCTCTGAATACGTGGGTATGGCGAATAACTGGAACGGCAACTGGGGGCAGTACAGCAATCCCAGGGTTGACGAACTGATCCAGGCGATCCCCAGAGAAACAGACCCCGACGCATTGAAGGAAATCTACACCGAATTAGTCAAGATCTACCTGACCGATATTCCTTCCTTCACGCTGATGTACCGACCGCAGTCCTTCCATGCCGTGAACGAGACGGTTTGGACAGGATTCCCGTCTCAGGATGATGGTTCCGATCCCCCGATTCCACCACTTGACTGCATGGATGGTTGGGGCGTTGCATGTCTCTATAATGTTGAGCTGGTCAACCCATAAAAAGTAGTATAAAATAGCCATGTTCCGTGGATTAAGGAACATGGCTATCATTCTTATCTTGAAACTAGAAAAAGTGGGGGGGGTGCAAGGGCAAAGATGATGTCCGTACCTCCCCACTCCTAAATTCCATAAGCGATTTGGTAATTTACCATTTCTATAAGGAGGTGTTACGTTGAAAAGATACCTCAAGTATTTTGGGGGCAAGTTGGCGTGGTTCCTTGTTACGTTGGTATTTGCATTCATTCTTAATTTCATCCTACCTCGCTTGATGCCTGGGGATCCTATCGCAGCCATCGTTTCAAGGATGGCCATGGGCGCGAGCGAGGCGACTGGGCTCCGGGCAACTTATGAACATTACACGCAATTGTTTGGTCTGGATAAACCCCTGCTCCAACAATTCTTTATATACATTCGTAATGTGTTTAAGGGAGATTTTGGCTACTCGATTGCTCAATATCCCAGGACCGTGGCGGATGTTATCGCTAATTCCATCATATGGACACTGATTTTGCAGTTACCAGCCATCCTAGTCGGTTGGCTGATTGGAAACTTTCTGGGTGCGTTAGCGGCTTATGTCAAGAAGGGTTTTGATAAAATCATCATGCCGGTCAGTATTTTTGCAAGCAGTTTGCCGGCTTTTGGGATGGCTGTGATTCTCTTGAATGTGTTTGGGATTACACTTGGATGGTTCCCTGCCTCAGGAGGATATGGGTTTGACATGATTCCAAACCTTAGTTGGGGATTTATCTGGTCGGTAATTACCCATTATCAACTCCCATTCTGGTCAATTGTACTAGTCATCATCGGAGGGCAGGCGATTGGCATGCGTTCCATGTCTATCTATGAGCTGAATGCTGATTATGTTAAATTCAGCCGTTTTATGGGAATCGAAGATAGAAAGATCCTTCGCTATGTTTTTAGGAATGCCATGCTTCCACAAATAACCGGTTTAGCATTATCGATTGGCACCATGGTGGGTGGCGCGCTGGTGGCAGAACTCGTCTTCAGTTACCCCGGACTTGGTACGATTATTTTCAGTGCTGCCTTGGGAAGGGATTATCCTTTGATCGGAACAGCAGCCTTGATTATTACGTTTATGGTGCTGACCACCACTTTCGTCATTGAAATTCTTTATGGCATTATTGACCCGCGCATCAGAGTGGCGCAGGTAGAGGATTAAGGAGAGAGTGTGTTATGAAACATACCATTCGACAGGTTTTCCACTCTGGAAAGTTTATTGTTGGTTTTGTTATCTTTGTTGGTTTATTACTTATCGTGTTTATTTACCCACTGATCGTTCCATACCCACCGCTGGAGATTATCAGCCAGGGAACCTTCTTTCCCCCGGGGATCTATGTCAATCTTTATGACAGTATTGGTGCCAGTGAGCAATATATTCTCAAATTGAATGATGCAGCAACGAAACGCATCGACAGTAAGTTGAAAGAGGAGGATCGTCAGGCTTTAAAAGATTGGCTTGTGAAGTCTGGGATTCCTGAAGAGGAGGTTGATACTGCGGATACCGAAAAGCTCTTGGGTCAGTGGAAGAATCATTTTGATCCCAAGATGAAAATTCCTGGAATGACAAATGCCCAGAAAAATTATTATATTCGCCTCGATGCTGCATTGGATGGCATTCTTTCTACAGAGGGTGTTATTGTTGCGGCTCGCAATCCGGAATCAGGAGAACTGGCAGAGAAACGCATCGTTGAGCAATCCAGTTATGTTAACATTGGTGAGATCCCGAATGTGCGCATCCTGCCTTTTGGCACCGATAATTTTGGAAGGGATGTTCTGACGGAATTGGTCAAGGCCACCGCTGTTTCGCTGCAGATCGGTTTTGTCTCTGGTGCCATTGCCACCTTAATAGGTTTAACCCTGGGATTGCTGGCGGGCTATATTGGTGGTCTGGTTGATGATTTTATCATGTTCTTCACCAATCTCTTTACAGTTATCCCCGGGATGGTCTTGTTGATCTTGATCTCCTTCAGCATTGGTCAGGAACGTCGCGGTGCCGTCACAATCGCAGTGGTGATTGGAGCAACCAGTTGGGTCTGGACAACCAGGGCAGTACGGGCGCAGGTGATGTCGTTGCGCAACCGCGATCACGTTAATTTATCCAAATTGTCAGGACATTCAACATTGAATATCATTTTGACTGATATTCTGCCATACATCGCCTCCTATGTTGTGATGGCACTCATCTTACAAATATCCTCAGGAATCCTGGCGGAAGCCGGATTATCGATCCTGGGATTGGGACCCAAGACAACACTCGTGCCTACCTTGGGATTGATGCTGAATTGGGCCTTTATCTATCAGGCGCAAGTCCTGGGAAAATGGTGGGCGTACATGCCTGTGATCATTGTGATCGCGCTGGTATCTTTCTCGTTGAATTTGATGAATACAGGTCTTGATCAGGTGTTTAACCCGACCTTACGGGACTAGGAGATAACAATGTCGAAAGTAATCCTTGAAGTTAAAGACCTGACGACCAAATATATCACCCGATTTGATGAAAATATTTACGCTGTTGATCACGTCTCATTGAAAGTCGAAGAAGGTAAATCGCTGGGTATTGCCGGTGAATCTGGGTGCGGCAAGTCGACCCTGGCCCTCAGCCTGATGGGTTATTATTTTCCACCGCTGCACTATACGAGTGGGGAAATCATCATTGATGGGCGCAATATCTCCGGGATGAATCCGGATGACATTCGCAAAGCGATCTTAGGGAGAGAGATTGCCTACATTCCCCAGGCTGCCATGAATGCGCTCAATCCCACCCAGAAGGTGATTCGGTTCATCGAGAATGTGGTTCAGGCACATTTCCCAGATGCCACAAAGAAGGAAATTTATGATCTAGCAAAAACCCGTTTTGAGAGGCTGGGACTTCCTGAAAGTGTCCTGCAAAGATATCCAGTAGAACTCTCGGGTGGGATGAAGCAGCGCACGGTGATTGCCACATCCGTCATCCTGGGTCCCAAAGTTTTGATTGCCGATGAACCCTCTTCTGCCTTGGATGTTACATCGCAAAAGAAGGTCATTAAGATGCTACGAGACCTGATGGAAACGGAAATTATCAAATCAATGATTTTCATCACCCATGAGCTTCCCCTGCTCTATAACGTGACCGATGATATTATGGTGATGTATGCCGGGCAGATTGTGGAGCAAGCCACTGCAGAACAGGCTGTTTTTGATCCGTTGATGCCTTACTCCAAAGGATTAATGGGCGCGATCATTGTCCCCGAGGAAGGGCTGCGGGAGGTGAAATTAGCTGCCATTCCCGGGGTCCCGCCCAATCTCAAGAATCCCCCTGAAGGCTGTCGATTTGCTGAACGCTGCAAGTATGTCAAACCAGAATGCAAGGTCATGAAAGTTCCTCTGCGCGAAGTGGGTGATGGACGTGCTTACCGTTGTGTTTACACAGAAGAAGAATTAAGGGAGTTTTATAAAAATGCCGAGTGAAAAGAAACCGTTATTAAGTGCGACAGGGCTCACCAAAGTATTTGGCTTTGGCAGTCAGAAGACGATTGCTGTTGATCATGTGGATATTGAACTTTATGAGGGTGAAGTCATCTCAATCGTGGGTGAATCAGGAAGCGGTAAGACGACTTTTTCAAAATTACTATTAGGATTGATCTCCCCGACGGAGGGTGAAATTTACTTCCAGGGTGAAGTACGCGATATCAGCACGAATAAGAAAAAGCTGGCGTATTGGAAGAATATTCAAGCCATTTTTCAGGATCCCTACTCTTCCTATAATATCTTTCACAAAATCGACGCGGTATTGTTAGATTGCATCCGCATGCGCGGTCATGGGAATCTACCTCCTGAAGAAAAAGTCAAGATGATGACAGAGGCATGCAGCTTTGTCAACTTAAAGTTTGACGAATTGACCAACAAATACCCCTTTGAACTTTCTGGTGGGCAGATGCAGCGCTTGATGATCGCCCGTATTTTCCTGCTGAACCCCAAAATCCTGTTGGCGGATGAGATCACCTCGATGATCGATGCCTGCTCACGTGCCACCATCCTGGATTACCTGATGCAATTAAGGGATGATATCGGGATGACGGTGATTTTCATCACCCATGATGTCGGGCTGGCGTATTATGTTTCGGATAAAGTATATATTATGGAGCATGGAAAATTCGTAGAAAGTGGGACACCCGATGAGGTAATTCTTAATCCGAAAGAAAATTATACGAAGCGTTTGATCAGTGATGTGCCCAAGATCTATGAGGAGTGGGATCTGTCAACGGTGTAATGGTATGTGTTGAATAATGCGTTTGACGACACTAACTAAATCATCATGATCCTTATAGCAACATTCGATCGTTGGAGAAAACCGAATAATGATTGAAGATGTAGCGCCGTTGGTTGTGACGGCGCGATGAGCGACTGTGGTATCCAGCAAATTGTGAAGATCCTGAAAACGATCTAATAATTTGACGAAGTGAAAATCAAATAATCTAAATAACACTAAAAATGTGAGGAGTTAATGAAAGTCATTAATACCTTGATCGAACAATTGACACTCGAAGAAAAAGCCGCCTTGTGCGTCGGTGCAACTGCCTGGACCACGGTTGCTGTGGACCGGCTTGACCTACCAGCTATGTTCGTTGCGGATGGCCCCCATGGTGTTCGTCGTGTACTTGATCCAACAGAAATCGCAGCGACGAGCCTTCCAGCCACTTGTTTCCCGACCGCCTCTTGCCAGGCTGCCACCTGGAACCCTGAATTATTGTATAAAATGGGAGAAGCCCTGGCGGAAGAAGCCCATGCTTGTGGGGTAGATGTTTTACTTGGTCCAGGCGTTAACATTAAACGTACGCCCCTCTGCGGCCGAAATTTTGAATATTATTCGGAAGATCCATTCCTGTCTGGTGAGCTGGCTGCCAGTTTGATCAAAGGTATCCAAAGCAAAGGGGTTGGTACATCCCTCAAGCATTATGCTGCCAATAACCAGGAATTCCAGCGCTTCAGCATCAATGCCGTGGTGGATGAGCGTACCTTGCGTGAAATTTATTTGCGCGCCTTTGAGATCGCCGTCAAGAAAGCCAAGCCATGGACGGTGATGTGTTGTTATAACAAGGTCAATGGGGAGTATGGATCGGAAAATCATCGTCTTTTAGTCGATATCCTCAAAGGAGAATGGGGTTTTGAGGGTTTGGTTGTCTCCGATTGGGGCGCGGTTCATGATCGGGTGAAAGCGCTCAAAGCAGGCCTTGACCTTGAAATGCCAGGGCCTCAAGACCGTCGTGTGAAAGCTGTCATTGAGGCGGTCAAATCCGGTGAATGTGGGCTGGAGGATCTGGATGAAGCAATCAGGCGTATCCTGTATGTCCTCTTCAAAACGCAGGAAACCCCTCGTAATGAAACCTTCGATGAGGTCGCGCATCACAAATTGGCAAGTGAAATCGCTGCTGAAGGCATTGTCCTGCTGAAAAATGACGGGATCTTACCCCTTAAAAACCAGGATCGGATTGCCGTCATCGGCTATTCCGCGCAAGAGCCCTATTACCAAGGCGGCGGCAGTTCGCATATCAATCCCACCTGCCTGGATAATCCCTTCGAAGAACTCCGCAAGCGTGCCGGGGATAAAGAATTGCTCTTCGCCCAGGGATATTCAGCAAAAGATATCTATGATCAAGCCCTGATTGATGAGGCAGTCGAAGTCGCGCAATCTGCGGATGTGGTCTTGCTTTATCTGGCTTTGCCACCCTCAAAGGAGTCTGAGAGCTATGATCGTGAGGATTTGAAGCTGACCGGTCAACAGGTTGCCTTGATCCAGGCGGTTGCCAAAGTTCAGCCCAAGATTGTGGTGGTTCTGAACAGCGGATCAGCCATCACCCAGCAGCCGTGGGCCTCCGATGTCAGCGCTATCCTGCAAGCCTGGATGATGGGTCAGGCTGGGGGCGGTGCGATTGCAGACATTTTATTCGGTGTTGTCAATCCAAGTGGCAAATTAGCTGAGACCTTCCCGATTGCGCTGGAAGATACCCCTGCCTATATTAATTATCCTGGTGATGCAGGCGAGGTTCGCTATGGCGAGGGGATGTATGTCGGATATCGCTATTACGACAAAAAGAAGGTGCCCGTGCAGTTCCCATTTGGCTTCGGCTTGAGTTATACCACTTTCGAATATAGCAATCCAAAGGTAGCAACTGAGTTTACGGATATTGACGGCTTGGTGGTGTCGGTGGACGTCACCAACACAGGGGATGTTCCTGGCAAGGAGATCGTCCAGGTCTATGTACATGACCATCAAGCCACTTTAAGCAGGCCGATCAAAGAATTGAAGGGTTTTGCGAAAGTAGCAATAGATCCCGGAGAGACCAAGACGGTCTCTATCCCACTTGATTTTCGCGCTTTTGCGTTTTATCACCCCAAGTATAAAGGCTGGATCACGGAAGATGGCGATTTTGATCTATTGATCGGGGCTTCGTCTCAGGATATCCGCTTCACGCTCACCACAAAGATGACGTCGAGCCTCAAACTTCCCTGCCTGCTTGACAGGGAATCAACCATTAGAGAATGGCAGGAAGACCCGCGCGGTGCGGTTGTGCTCAAACCCATCTTTGATGAGATTAAGGC
>CAZWDG010000040.1:7055-10258 GCA_964633075.1 uncultured Candidatus Brevefilum sp. | reverse complement strand
GGATGTACATCAATGGTGGTCCACCGCACACCGGCTGGGGTTCCGTTGGCGAGGGTGTAAAGGTTGAAAGCGTCGTCTCAACGGGGGACGTGCCACCGACTGCCACCTCGGTGCTCGATGGTTGGGAAGTCATCGTCGCAATCTTAGGCGTCGGTGTGCGGGTCGGCAGCCCGAGAGAGGTTCCCAAAGGCTGGTTCCACTTACGAACGAGAAAAATGCCTCCCACAGTAGTGATGATGACCAGCAGACTTACAACGATGATGAGCGTCGTCTTTTTCATAGTGTTCCACTTGAAATGTATATATGTTTTGAAAGCAGCGTTTTACACAACAGCACTATTATACCTTGCTTCGTATCGTACCATAGGCATTACACACAAAGAAAAGAAATGGGACAAAAAATTATAGGCCTGACGATGGCGGTATAATTAACCCTTGTTGCCAGTCCAAAGGCTGCAAAAAATCAAAAGCGCGGTTTTCTTGCCAGTTTATGAGAAGAACAAGGAACTTCTATGCCGTCCCAAAAAAGAACACCAGGTCGTTCGAGCATTCTCCCAATTTTCCTAACGATCATCACGTTAGCTGTAATTGCCTGGCTCCGATTTCGGGTTAATTTAAATCAAATCCCCTGTTGGCAGGTCGTAGTCGAGACAATGGCTTTTGGCATTCTCAGTTACGCCATATGTCGAATTTTTAGCACAATCCCGATAAAAAACAAAACCCGCTATCGACTAGCTTTTTTCACAGCAGTTATGCTCAGCCTGGTTATTTCATTAATTGCCTCTGTGGTCCATTTCCAGGGTTGGCAGTGGGGGCTATTCGCCTTGACCATTTTCAGCAGTTTTTTGGGGAATTTCATCGCCGCCAATCTCCAGAGAAGCTGGTGGGAGAATAATGCCCCACCATCACCACAGATCGAGGCAGAAGTGCTTGCCTGGCATCGTTCAGTCATGGGATCAGAAATGAAACCCGCTTATGGTAAGCGTTTTCTGGATATCGCCTTTGCCTTGATCTCCCTCATCCTATCAACCCCCATATGGTTGCTGGTGATCGTCCTGATCTGGTGGGAGGACCCCGGTCCAGTGCTATTTGTCAAGAACGCTGTGGGTAAAGGGGGAGTGAATTTCAAGCAATTTAAATTCCGATCGATGATCATCGACGCCGAGAAAGATACAGGCCCGATCTCAGGCTATGAAAATGATGAGAGGGTGCTGTTTTTTGGGAAAATACTGCGCAAGACGGCCTTGGATGAATTGCCCCAACTGATCAACATCCTCCTGGGGGATATGAGCTATGTCGGCCCGCGTCCACAACGGACTGTGTTAGTTCACAGCTACTTACAGAGGCTGCCGGAATATGCCCTGCGTCATCGTGTCAGGCCGGGTTTGGCCGGCCTGGCACAGGTCGTGGATAGCTATGATATCTCTCCAGAAGAAAAATTGGCCTGGGATCTAATCTATATCGAGAAAGCCTCCATCTGGCTGGATCTTAAGCTGGTGCTTTCTGCTTTTTACCTGGTTTTTGCCCTCAGATGGCTGCCTGGTTCCAATCCCGAGTTAAAAATTAGAAGACTTTTAAACATTCAAAAACCCCCATCTTTTAACCCCTCCATGGACAGGGATGGGTGAATCGGGATCAACCTCAATTCTCTCCGCCCTTGTTTAGCTGCATATAATTTCTCCAGGCGACGAATAAAACCAGGCTGATAATGATCGCATTCAGCGCTTGCCCTCCAATGGCACCATACACGCCCCAACGATTAATCAACCAGATGCCAACTGTGAACATGCTGGCTGCAGCCAGGATATTCGCCCAAAACACCTGTTTCCCCTGGCGAACCGCGCGGAAGACCATTTGAAGGGGGCGGTTGATGAACAGGAAAATATAGAAAAATGCCATGGGATAAATCCCCTGAGCATAAGGGAGATAGGTATCCCCTTTGAGAAGAAACAAAAGTTGTGGCGTAAAAATTAAAACCACCACCAGCAACCCAATCACCGGGATCCCGGCGACCAGGTAAATCAGCTTAAGCACTCGATTGACTTTAGCAGGTCCTGATTGGTCAAAGGTTTTTGCCAGGATGGGTGTGACGAAGGTGTCCATCGCCCGTAACAGGACATGGATGGGGGCGACCAAATTTTGGAGCGTCTGATAGACGCCTGTCGCTGCAAAGCTGATCATCCCGGCCACAATGATCGGATACAGGTCGACGACCACCCAATCCGCCAGGCTGGCGCCCAGGATCCAGCGTCCAAACTGCCAGTTTTCCCGCCATGCCTCAAAGGGGCTTTGAAACTGCCTGGTAAAGTAATCCTTTGCCAGCCAGAGCCCAATCAGGGATGCAACTAGGGAACCCCAACCGATTGCATTCAAGCCAGTCAACCCGGTAATTTGGTTGAGCCGTGAGAGGACCAGGATCAGTCCGAGCCGAACGAGGTTCGCACTGAGGCTGATCCACACCGCCTTATGCACCTCACCCCGCGTATAAAAAGCTCGGCGGATGAACTCCTGCAATTGCCAGGTGAAAAAGCAAAACCACAGCACAAAGATGGTCGGTCCCAGGGTATCATTGCCCAATTGGGTGAGGATCCACCCTAAGGTTGCGGATACGATCGCTGTCAGGGTGGATAGGATCAGTTGATGAATGGCTGCAGCAGTGAAATAGGCTTTGAAAGTATCCGTCGATTTGCCGGCGCCATAAGTATTTAAAGGCTGAACAATGATCCCGTTTTGGATGGCACGCACAAAGTAGATCGCCAGGAATCCAATCACATAAGCCCCCAACTCCGTTGGGGAAACCAGTGCTGTCAAGAGAATGGAGGCGGCAAAATTAGCTGCGGAAATCACCCCTTGATCAATAGCGGCAAATTTCCCGTTGTTAGCAAACCTGGTGTTCAGTAAATTAAGTGTATTCTTAAAGCCGGTCTTCAAATTGGACTTCCTGTACGATAATGCTGTGATAAGGACATCAACGATGTGCCATAATGCGGTCTTATTATAATCGCTAATCAGACGACTAAACGATCAGGAAATCACTCCAGTTATCCTTCGTTTTGGAGTTATTCAGGGAACTCTCAAAGGAAAAAATCTCAATTTTCCCCTGAAAAAAACAACCTTACACTTTAAAACCGAGACATAAAGATCCCCGGGATTTCCAGTTTGTGCCCTTAAAAATTTCCCAGATTAAAATCCCGGGGATCTGAC
>CAZWDG010000040.1:0-6955 GCA_964633075.1 uncultured Candidatus Brevefilum sp. | reverse complement strand
GATTTCCAGTTTGTGCCCTTAAAAATTTCCCAGATTAAAATCCCGGGGATCTGACCCAGCAATTTTTCCTCTAAGACCAATCTCGTGCTTTGATATAACGATTTTAAGATCCCCGGGATTTCCAGTTTGTGCCCTTAAAAATTTCCCAGATTAAAATCCCGGGGATCTTACACAGCAATTTTTTCTCTAAGACCAATCTCGTACTTTGATATAACGACATTAAGATCCCCGGGATTTCCAGTTTGTGCCCTTGTAAATTTCCCAGATTAAAATCCCGGGGATCTGACACAGCAATTTTTTCTCTAAAACCAATCTCGTACTTTGACATAACGATTTTAAGATCCCCGGGTTTTCCAGTTTGTGCCCTTAAAAATTTCCCAGATTAAAATCCCGGGGATCTGACCCAGCGCAGCTATCAAAAATGATTGTCCCGATTCGACATTATTGAGCTTAGTAACATTCCAAAATACTCTAAAGAGATGCCTTCATTTGAACCCCTGAAAAATTCATGAGATAATAAACAGGTGCAACCGAATGCACACCCATAGCTGAAAATGTTTACGCAAGAAAGGAAATGCAAATGACCTTAATCTTCAAACATCATCAAAACATTGAATTCATTGGCGACAGCATCACCGACTGCAACCGCCAGTCGCTAGACTTTGCGCCTCTTGGGCAGGGTTATATCCGGGAGGTTCATCGCATGTTGCAGGCGGGTTACCCCGAACTGCAGCTAACTGTTCTCAACAAGGGAGTCAGCGGCGACCGTGTCACGAGTTTGTTGGCACGCTGGGAAGAGGATGTCCTTGAAATCAGTCCCGATTGGTTGTTCATTTATATCGGTGTCAACGATGTCTGGCGCTTTATTGAAGGGAACCAGAATGAAGCCGTAGCACTCCCTGAATTTGAGCAGACCTATCGCCAGTTAATCGAAGCTACCCAATCCAAGATGCATGCACAGATCCGCCTGGTTTCACCCTTCCTGGCCGAAAAGAACCTCATGGATCCATTTCGCTCGTTGCTGAGTGACTATCAAGCGACCATTGATAAAATCGGGGAGGAAAGCCACCTACCCGTGATCCATCTGCAGCCTGCTTTTGATTGGGCTATGCTTTCCAGACCTGCCCCCTATTGGACGGTCGACCGCGTCCATCCTACCGAAGAGGGGCACATGCTGATCGCGCTGACCATCCTGCGTGCCTGTGGCTATAGCCTCTGAGCTGTCAAATCCAATTACAATAGGATAGATCATCAATTTGATAAATCTTTATCATCTGGAGTGCAGCCTTTAGGCTGCGTTTTTTTCATCTGTGGAATCAGCCATCTGTATCAATACTTCATCTCAAAGGATTTTCAATATCATTAGATAATTCGCACAGGCTAATCCTGACGCCTGTTAGGCTCAGGACAACACCTACACGCTCAGGAAACTTACATGCTTGCTGAATTGCTACTCTTAATGTCACATGCCACTCCTTGTATAAGATATGTATAAGATTTTCCGCCAAATTCTATGAATTTTATCCAAATTTGGGTACAATACGCTCATGACATTTATCCATAGGAGCGAACTATGATCGAGAAAATCCAAAAAACCGATGAAGAATGGCGACAACAACTAACCCAGGAGCAATATGAAGTTACACGTCGCAAGGGTACCGAACCGCCCTTCTGCGGTGCTTTTTATGATCACAAAATGGATGGCATTTACCGCTGTGTTTGTTGCGACTTGCCTATCTTTTCATCTGAGCACAAATTCCATTCCGGCACTGGGTGGCCTAGTTTCTTCAAGCCTATCGATGAGGATCACATTGCCTACCTGGATGATCGGAGTCACGGTATGCGCCGGACGGAGATCGTCTGCGCCCGTTGTGACGCCCACCTGGGTCATGTCTTCAACGATGGACCCAGACCAACGGGTTTGCGTTATTGCATCAACTCAGTCTCCTTAAAGTTTGAACCCAAACGGGAGCAGGAGGCATAAGGATGTCTGAGAATAGCAACGCCTTTGAAAAAGGTACCTTTGCTGCCGGTTGCTTTTGGGGCGTAGAAGCCCGATTTTTAGAGATCCCTGGTGTGACCGATACAGTCGTCGGCTACACCGGAGGGGATGTTGAAAACCCCACCTACCAGATGGTATGCACAGATAAAACGGGGCACGCTGAAGCAGTTCAGGTCACCTTTGACCCCGAAATTATTGATTATGAAGAATTGGTGAAGGCTTTCTTTCACCTGCACAACCCGACCACTCCCAACCGCCAAGGACCTGATTTTGGCAGTCAATACCGCTCTGTGATTTTTTATCACGATGAAACGCAACGCCTGATTGCTGAAAGAGTCAAAAAAGAGCTTGATCAGACTGGCAAATTCCATCATCCTATTGTGACCGAAATTGTCCCGGCTGTCGATTTTTATGAAGCAGAAGCCTACCACCAGCATTATTATGCCAAACACGGTTTTAGGTAAAAACACAGTTATAAAAGATTTAATGTCCATCAAGCGAACATACTAGCAGATGGGGATACCACCCATACTTTAGTTTTTCCCAAACAATTGACCATTAGCTCTATTAATCATCCCTGATTTCGAGCAAACCCTAAATTCAGCCTTACAAATCTGGCTGAATACAACCCAATTGCTGGATGTTAGGTATAATTCAATTATGGCAAGAACAACCGAAATCACACAAAATCAATTTGAAGACTATGAACGTCGCATCGCCATCCTGATTGATGGCGATAACGCTCAGTCAAGCTTACTCGAACAAATCCTGGTTGAGGCGGGGAAATATGGCAATGCCACCATCCGCCGCGTTTATGGCGATTGGACCACTTCGAACATGAATTCATGGAAGGATATCCTAAATATTCATGCCTTCCAACCCATCCAGCAATTCCGTTACACTGTCGGCAAAAACGCCACAGACAGCGCCATGATCATTGATGCCATGGACATCCTGAACTCCGACCAGGTGGATGGCTTTTGTCTGGTTTCCAGCGACAGCGACTACACGCGCCTGGCAACCCGCATCCGGGAAAGCGGCCAGCTGGTGGTCGGGATTGGTGAGAAGAAGACCCCACGCGCCTTTGTCAGCGCCTGCAATGTGTTCATCTACACGGAAAATCTGAGCCGCAGGGGGCGAACAAGTGGCAACGGGACACGTCGTAAATCCAACAATCTGAGCACCCAGGAGCGCGAATTGGTCGAGCTGGTCAGCCAGGCGATTGACATGGTTGGACCAGACGACGACGGCTGGACACGGCTGTCTGAAGTCGGTACTGCCCTGCGCCGCATCGACCCCGGATTTGACCCTCGCAGTTATGGTGTCCGTCAGCTCTCGCAATTGATCAAGAATAATAAAAATCAATTTGATATGCGTAAAACTGCAAACGGAGCAATTATCGAGATCCGTTTACACGATTAAAAGCGTCAATTAAAAACGATACCAGGTGCAGGTACAAGGGCACCCTCTCTCTAAAGAAAGGTGACATCGACTTGGGGAGGTCAGTGAAGGCGTGACTCTATCACCAGAACTAAGCCAAATTCTTGAAGCCATCCTATTTGCTGCTATCAAGCACCAGGGTCAGGTGCGCAAAGATGAAAGTGGATCCCCTTACATCACGCATCCTTTGATGGTTACTCAAACACTCTGGGAAATCGGCAACGTCAGGGACACGCGCACGCTGATCGCCGCCATCCTTCATGATACCCTGGAAGACACAACAACCACATCGGAAGAAATAAGCGAGCGCTTTGGAGAGGATATCCTGGCGATTGTCCTCGAGGTTACCGATGATAAATCCCTCGAAAAGATGGAACGCAAACGGTTGCAGGTCGTCCACGCGCCAGATTTATCTACCGCAGCCAAGATCATCAAGCTGGGTGATAAGCTCGTCAACTGCCGAGATATCCTCTATGCTCCACCGAAAGATTGGAACCTGGAACGGCGACGAGAATATATCCAATGGGGCGCCGATGTGGTAGCCAGGATTCGGGGGGTCAATCCTGCCTTAGAAAAGGCCTTTGATACCATGCTGCGAGAAGCCGAACAGCGGCTGGATTATCAAATTCAATCCTTTCAATCCATCAACCAACGCCCGTGGGGGCCAAACGAAAATCATCCGTCCCAAGAGGAGTAAAAATGAACGAGCAATACCATGAACCCGAGCTGACCCATCCTGTGGACTTATGCGACGCCCATGGGGACCTGAACCCTGAAGCCGTCGGCTGGAGCCGTCATCCCCTGCACCATTGCAACTTGCGTGGGCATTGGCTGCGTAAGAAACGCTGGAATTATTGGGCCGTTGTCAGTCCCACCCATCTCTTCTCGGTCACGCTCTCGGATGTGGATTATCTGGGTTTACCCTTTATCTACTTGCTGGATTTCAAAACCAAAGCCTTTTCAGAGAAAACGCTCCTCAAACCCTTCGGTGCCGGCTGTCACCTTCCCCCAGAAGTTCACGCGGATGTGAACTATGAGGACCCTGCCATGCCCATCCAGATGAACTACACCAATTCGGGAATTCGTCTATCGGTCACCTGCCCGGATTTTGAGGGAAAACCTTTACAAGTTGACCTCCTGGTTCATCAGCCTGATGGGCATGAATCGCTGAACGTCGTCATCCCCTGGTCCCGCAAGCGCTTCCAGTTCACCAGCAAGCAAAACACCTTGCCCACAGAGGGCAGAGTGGAATGGGGTGACGAGACCATCTCTTTCGACCAAGAAAACACCTTCGCCTGTCTTGACTTCGGGCGTGGCGTCTGGCCATTTGAGAGTTTCTGGAACTGGTCCAGTTTTTCAACGCGTTTAGCGGATGGACGACCGGTGGGAGTCAATCTGGGCGCTGGATGGACGGATGATACCGGCATGAACGAGAATGGGCTGTGCGTCGATGGCAAACTGATCAAGCTGAGTGAGGATTTGCGCTTCACCTACGACAAAGCCCATTTTATGGCGCCCTGGCACCTGGAGACGACAATAACCAATAGGGTGGACCTGATCTTCACGCCCTTTTTTGAGCGCGTGGCGAAGACCGATGCGCTGGTGATCAAATCCGAGGTGCACCAGATGATCGGCACATTTGAGGGCATGCTGAGGACGGATGACGGCGAGGCGATCCCAATTATGGATGCTATAGGCTGGGCAGAAGATCACCACGCGAAATGGTAAAATGTCTTTTATCCTGAATTATTAATATCCATCAAAAATCGAAGATTTCCTGTGAAACCAAACATTTGGGAGTGATAAATTCGTAAATGCACGCCTCCAACGATGCTCAATTGGGAATGTGATTTAAGTCGTACTGAACCAACCACTAATTTGGTAAGATAAGATCAACCAAAATAAAGAAGTAGCATTTATTTTATGACTGATTCAATGTTTTGCTTTCAATGCCAGGAGACCGCAAAAAATACTGGCTGTACCGTCCGTGGTGTCTGTGGAAAGTCAGCAGAGGTCGCCCGATTGCAGGACCTGCTGATCTATTTGCTAAAAGGTATCGCCTTTTGGGGCACGCGAGGTCGTGATATGGGTGTAACCCATCCAGAGACAAATTTATTTGTGGCAAAAGCTTTATTTGCGACCATCACCAATGCAAACTTTGACGCTGAGCGGTTCGTTGAGCTGATCCAGGAGGCAGTGGCGCGTCGTGAAAACTTGCGCCAGGACGCACAATCCAAATGCCTTGAATTGCCTGTTAATCCCTGCCCGGGAACTGGTCCCGATTGGACCTCCTGGAAACCCGCATCCTATGATATCGAGACCCTGCTTGAGCAAGCACAAACCGTGGGTGTAATGGCGGATGAGCGCCTGGATGAGGATATTCGGTCCTTGCGCGAACTAATCATCTACGGCCTTAAGGGCATGGCAGCTTATTATGATCACGCTGATATTCTCGGTGGTGAAGATCCCGAAATCTTAACCTTCATGCAGGACATGCTGGAAGCCAGCACAAACGATAATCTGACTGCTGATGAATTGACTGGACTGGTATTGAAGACCGGTGAGATGGGATTGCGCACCATGGCGTTGTTAGACAAAGCCAACACCGAAGCTTACGGTCACCCTGAACCAACCCAGGTTTATTTGGGTGTGCGCCCCGGTCCGGGTATCCTGGTAAGCGGGCATGACCTGCTGGATCTGGAAGAATTATTGGAACAGACCAAGGGAACAGGCGTAAACATCTACACCCATGGCGAGATGCTTCCAGCTAATGCTTATCCCGCATTCAAGAAATATAATCACTTTGTCGGGAATTACGGCGGTTCCTGGTGGCATCAACGAGAGGAATTCGAGCGCTTCGGTGGTCCCATCCTGATGACCACCAACTGTATTGTCCCCACCAAGGACACCTATCATGAGCGCCTGTTCACCACCGGCATGACTGGCTACCCTGGTTGCAAGCACATTCCCGATCGCAAATCAGGCCAGCAAAAGAATTTTTCAGAGATGATTGAACTGGCGAAACAATCCCCAGACCCTGAACAATTGGAGGATCAAACCATCACCACTGGTTTTGCCCATCATACCATCCTGCAAAATGCTAAGACGGTCATCAGCGCGATCAAATCTGGCGATATCAAGCGCTTTATTGTCATGGGCGGCTGTGATGGCAGGCAGAAATCACGCCAGTATTACACCGATGTGGCCGAGGCTCTCCCCGAAGACACCATCATCCTCACCGCCGGTTGCGCCAAGTATCGCTATAACAAGCTTGATCTGGGGACGATCAACAGTATCCCCCGCATCCTGGATGCCGGTCAGTGCAATGATTCCTATTCACTGATCCGCACAGCCCAGGCATTGGCTGAAGCCTTTGATCTTGAGGATGTGAATGATCTGCCCATTTCCTATGATATCGCCTGGTACGAACAAAAAGCGGTGATTGTGCTCTTAGCCCTGTTATCCCTGGGCATCCGCAAGATCCGCCTTGGCCCCACCCTCCCAGCCTTCTTA
>CAZWDG010000039.1:0-10311 GCA_964633075.1 uncultured Candidatus Brevefilum sp. | reverse complement strand
CACCACAGACCTGACCGCCCAAGAAATCCATCGTCTGGGTCTGGAAGAGGTGGACAGATTATTGGATGCGATTAAGGCTGTATTGGTTGATTAGACCTCCCCGCAGAAGAACCAGGATATCAGCTCAGGCAATTAATGGCGGATCCGCAGCACCATTTCACTGGAGAAGATTCTCGGCAAGCGATCCTGGATACCTACCAGGGGATTCTTGATGAGGTTAATCAGTGTATGCCAGAGGTCTTTAGCCATGGCGCTTTGGATCGGATCCTCGTGAGCCGTTTACCTGAGTACAAAGAGCCTGATTCTCCCATTGCGTACGCCCAGGCGCCGTCCATGGATGGGAGTCGCCCAGGCACCATGTGGATCAACCTGCGCGATCCCGCCAATGTTTATCGGTGGGGAATGCGCACCCTGGCTTATCATGAGGGCATTCCGGGACATATTTATCAAATGGCGCAGGCGCAAAAGATACGCGGATTACCAACTTTTCGACGGGTATATTTCTGTAACGCCTATGTCGAAGGTTGGGCCTTATATGCGGAACGTTTGGGGTGGGAATTAAAACTGGAGGATGAACTCAACAACCTGGGGCGGTTGCAGGCCTTGCTGTGGCGAGCGGTTCGGCTGGTGGTGGATACAGGGATTCACGTTAGGCAGTGGACCAGGCAGGAGGCAATCGACTATATGGTCGAAAAGACGGGTTTGCCCGAGCGGGATGTGATTACTGAGGTGGAGCGGTATATTGTCATGCCCGGGCAAGCCTGTGCATATTTTATCGGTTATCTTAATATGTTATCCTTGCGTCAGAAGGCAGAGGTGACTCTGGGGGAGGCTTTTGACTTGAAAGAATTTCACGATGTGGTCATCAATCAAGGGGGGCTGCCGCTCACTTTGTTGGAGGGGGTCGTCAATGATTATGTAGATCGCAAAGCGGGGTTGATATCTGGGTCGTGATCTTCATTAAAATCATTATCTTTTTGGAGTACAGCCTTTAGGCTGTGATTTTCTCGATCTAGAATAGATCATATCCGGTCAATTGGAAAGGCATTCTGTAGTGCTTTGATTATTGTGTCTTTTAACAATATCCGACGGGCTGACCCTCACTTCATAATACAGAACGTTTTAACGGGTTAATCCTCACACCTTTCAGGCTCAGGACAGGGCTCTAACTCCGACAGATTTAGAGACGGTCCGCCGGAGGGTCTTGGCGTTAGAGGATCTTTATCACGTAGTCTGGACTGCACATCATCTGCAGTCAACCAGGTTTGGCGTAGAGACGTTGCATGCAACGTCTCTACGGATAGTTTGGGCATTCAGAACGGATGTGCATTGAGGGTTATGTGAGCTGCCCCATCCCGAAAAACACAATGTGGGGGGATCACAACCGCAGGCGATCGCCAATGAAAATGTGAGGTGTGCACCTCGCTCGACTATACCATCAATATTCCCGGCGAGAACGTAGTGACGCTCCGCCGGAGTGTCTCTAAGTTTATTCAGGGGTAATCTGTTCTAGAAGGGGGTGATCTGGTCGGATCGGGTCTAAACCAAGCTGGCAGTACTGCAAGGTACCCGCTCTCACCGCCCTGTGGCAGGCATCCTCAAAGGACTTCCCATGCAATATCTCCGCGCATAAGACCACCAGGACCTGGTCGCCGCACCCGGTCGGTTCCGCGTGCGGCGGCACAGGCACGTCGGGTGATGGAATATGCCAGCTATGCTCCTGGGTGAAGGCATAGGCGCCATGGCTTCCATGCGTTATCAGGACATAACTTACCCCCTGATCCACCAGAATCCTGGCTGCCCGTTCAGCGCTGATAAAATCATGCACCTTGACTCCCGTCAGACGGGATGCTTCCCCTTCATTGGGCTTGATCAGGAAAGGCGGGTGCACAAATAATGGCGTGAAGTCCAGATCTTCTTCTGGGGGTCGACCTCCCGGGTCGAGCATCACCCTCAGTCCTAATGCGGCAGCCTGTTCGAGCACATGGCAGGCTGTTGCTAAGGGCAATTCCAATGTCATCAAAAGGAAACCCTGGTTTTCTGCCACCTGTTTGAAGAGGGACTGCGCCCCTTCTAAATCCTCAGGAGAGAGGGTCTCATTTCTTCCGGGTAAGTAATAATTGGCGCGCAAACCATCGATCGTATTGAGAAAAATGGCCAGGGTGGGCAGATCTTCAGGGCGGTCCGCTTCTATTCGGATCTGATCTGTCTGGATGCCGGCTTCAATCAGGGATTGAAGCGGGATGCGATACAGTCCGTAGTGGTCCTTGACGAGCTTGCTGATCATGCTGACCTCTCCCGGTGCTAGCCAAGCGGCCAGCATTGAGGCCATATTGCGGCCTTTACCGCCCGGAAGGAACCTCACCAATTGCCCATTCACCTGCTCACCGGGAGGTGCAAATTTTGGCAGTCCGGTGATGACAATATCCAGGTTGAGCATGCCGATGATGATGGCTAAGGGAGGATTATTCATGAGGATGCCTGATCAGTCCTTTTGATTCTTTCGTCTTTTCACTCCCACTGCCAGGACAATGCCGACGACGATCACCACGGCAAGGCACAGCATTATTCCGAAAGCGAGGGTCATCGGAATTATGTTAGGCCAAATTTCGGTCATCGAGTATTTCCTGCCTTCCAGTGACACACAAATGGGTCTAGCCCAGTCATTTTGGGTGAGCGGGTAGGATGATCAGTCAATCCCTGTTGCTTTCCGAGCAGCTGTCAAATAGGGTTTGCCAATCTGACGGGCTTTTTCCGCGCCTTCCAAAAGAATCCTATTGATATAAGCTCTGTCCTGCATCAACGCCTCAAACCGCACCCGAGGGACGGCAAAGTGACCCAGAATCAAACCTGCCAGTTCCTTTTTAAGTGCGCCATAAGCAGCACCACCGTGTAAATACAACTGACGAATCTCCGCAAGGCGTTCGGGGGCGGCGAAAAATTGCAGCAAGGTAAACAAGTTATCCCCCTCTGGGTCTTTGGAATCTTCAGGCCGTTTGCTGTCAGTCACGATACGCATAATTTGTTTGCGCACTTCAGCCTCTGGTGCAAAGATCGGGATCGTATTCCCATAGCTCTTACTCATTTTGCGACCGTCAATGCCGGGCACTCTCATGACAGACTCCTGGATCAGCCCTTCGGGCACCTTGAGCACCTCCCCATAAGTGCGATTGAAAGCTTCGGCGATATCGCGGGTGATTTCGATATGCTGTTTTTGGTCCAAACCAACCGGGACAACGTCCGATCCGTAAAGCAGGATATCCGCTGCCATTAAAACCGGATAATTGAACAAGCCAGCGTTGATGCCCTCATCGGGATCACGACCCAGGTCCAGATTTTCATCTACGGCAGCTTTATAGGCGTGCGCCCGGTTGAGCAGCCCCTTGGAGGTGAAACAAGACAGGATCCAGGTGAACTCGGGGATCTCGGGAATATCAGATTGGCGAAAGAAGATGGCCTCATCCGGATCGAGCCCCAATGCTATCCAACTGGCTGCGACCTCAAACACGAGTTCTCTGAGCTCTTTGGGATTATGCATACTGGTCAGTGCGTGATAGTCCGCGACGAAATACATGCCCTGATAGTGCTTCATCAGGTCAAGCGCCGGGCGGTACATGCCGAGATAATTGCCGATATGGGGTCTGCCGGTGGGTTTAATTCCGGTCAATGAGATAGGTTTCATCCGTCATCCTTCCGATCTTTACAATCGTTTGACTTGCCGTTGTGAATTCCTATTATAGCCGATTTGTGGGTGTCTTTCGATAATATTAGGTTAGGGGAAATTCTTCTATTGGAAAAATGATGTGGAAAAAACTGGGGGATTAATACATAAACGTGGTCAATTTGATTTCCTCGTGCTATTCTCAACCACAAATCGTGAAAGTCAGGATATGATTAACGGAATTGTTATCGTGGTTTGAATTGAGGATACTCTGTGGCTGAAATTCTTGAACGCTTACGTCAACTTAGGTGTTTTCTGATGGACATGGACGGCACCGTTTATCTGGGAGACCGGCTTCTTCCTGGTGCTGAAAGATGGTTTGATTTATTGGATGATTTGGGTTTGGAATACATCTTTTTGACGAATAACTCCTCCCGCTCTCGGGTGGAATATGCTGAAAAATTAACGCGATTGGGTCTGGCAATCCCGGAAGAGAAGATCTTCACCTCGGGTGAGGCCACAGCCATTTATCTTGCGCAGCACTTTCCAGGAGCCCGTCTGTACGTTGTCGGTACGCTACCTTTGCAGGATGAATTTCGTCGCCATGGCTTCACCTTGACGGAAGACGATCCGGACGTTGTCCTGTTGGGATTTGATACCACCCTGACTTATGCCAAGCTTTGGAAATTGTGTGACCATGTGGTCGCAGGAAAACCTTATATTGCCACGCATCCGGACATCAACTGCCCAACGCAGGATGGATTTATGCCGGATATTGGTGCGATGATCGCTTTTGTGGCCACCTCGACTGGGAGACAGCCGGATGTGATTGTGGGTAAACCGCATCAACCCATTGTTGACGCACTGGCGAAGAAAACCGGCTTTCCGCTTGAGGCGCATTGCATGGTGGGGGATCGGTTATATACGGATATCGCCCTTGGGCAATGGGGGATCATGACCACCCTGGTCTTGAGTGGGGAGACAAAGCAATCAGATCTGGCGGAGTCGAGTTTCAAGCCTGATTTGGTTGCGAGGGATATTGCAGAGATGACGGCGTTGCTTAGGGAAGCTTATAGAAGCTGATAGCTGATAGCTGATAGCTGATAGCTTTTAGCTGGTAGCTCATAGGTGAAAGGACAAAGCTAAAGGCTCAAAGCTGAAAGGTGGTAGTTGGTAGTTGGTAGCTTGTAGCTTAAAACAGAAAGGTGAAAGGTGGTAGTTGGTAGTTTGTAGTTGGTAGCTTGTAGCTTAAAGCTCAAAGCTGAAGGCTGAAAGCTAAAAGCGCAAAGACTTTCTTTAAATGATTAAGGTTCATGGTGCTGATTTGTTTCGATTATTTTTTAACATCCAAACCAGTCCACCAGAGAGGGCAGCGAGAATGGTCAAGCCAGCCACCGCCTGAATGACGGTCTTCTTTTCCATTCCTGGGAGTACAACCTCACCATCTCCATACTGCTTGAAAAGCTGCCCCCACTTCGTCTCGAGGGCAGCTTTGACCCGCTCACGGCCGACGAAGGGGTACCAGTAGACGTTGTGGTAAAAATTACTGGCGAAGTAACTCCAGGGAACCAAAGGACTTTGTAAGAGTAATTTCTCGAAGGGTTTGAGCGGCCCATGATAGATCAGCTTCTGCCCCCTGGACGCGAAGGTGTCTTCCTGGACGAAATTCCAGGGTGGTTCCTGTTCAATATCATAGCCGACGATCTCGATCTGGCGAGGATCGCCAACCCCAAGATCCTTTTCATGCGCTAAGCGGATGAAGCGCAGGGAAAGCGGGTCAAAACCCTGCAGTCGGGCAGAGACGGCATCAATCGCCACCTGGTCTGCGGAAGCCAACAGGATGTCCTTCTCATGCCAGCGCATGGCACGGGGGCCAGGACCGTCACCGGCGAAAGTGCCGTCCATAACGGCAAAAAGCCCCGGGTGAATTTCTTGCTGAATGGTTAACAGGTCCACAAGGGTATCATGGATCACGCTGTGGGTCCAATGACGGTTGCGGTGTAACAGGCCACCGAAAGCGTTCTTCATCGCACCAGTGATGGTTGTAAAGACATGGGTTTTCACCGTGGGGAGTTGGACCATATTCATCCCGATCAGGTCTTTGGGAATAAAGATGCCCTCAGGGTAAACCTTATCCAGGACGAGCAAGGGTTGACTGGGGATGTACTCAATCCACTCAAAAAGGTCTTCGTAGAGGTATAAACAAGGGACGTTATAGAGGTCTGTGACCATTTTATGTTTGTTGTTCACCTCACCATCCCTGGTGTCGACCACGACGGTGTCATTGTGCACCCCCACCAAATCACTGTATCCGAAATTTCTCAGGGCGCGGATAACACCCTCAAGCTGCCAGGGTGTGGTGGAACAGGCAGGGTACCAGGTCTGCCAGGAGATGTTGATCTTAAGGCCGGTTTGAACGCCTTTAGGCAGCGCTTTTTCGACCTCGGCCAGTTTCATCAAGGCTTCAATATCATCCAGGACGGTCTCTGGCCTGGTTTTTAGGACAGCAACTTTTCCTTTTCCGGGGAAATTGGGCATCGTTCACTCCTCTATGATTTGTCAAAAGCTCTATAATTATACTCACTGAAAGAACTTTATTATCTCATCATGACGGATTACCCCGTCTAAGAAGATGGCTGATCAAACTCATGAACGCTGACGCATACTTTCTCTCAAAAAAGCTTGAGTCGTTGGGATTAAGCGACTGGCAGTATCATCCAGTCCTTGGATCGACCAATGACCTGGCCTTGGATTGGGCTCGAGAGGGTGCCGCGGATGGCGCACTGGTGCTTGCTGATGCGCAATTAGCGGGTCGGGGGCGTAGGGGAAGGCGATGGGTGACCAAGTCTGGTTCTGGGCTGGCCTTCAGCCTGGTGCTGCGCCCCTCGCCGGATGAGAAGGCATGCATCTCACGTTTTACAGCCCTGGCAGCCCTGGGCTTCATTCATGGATTAAAGGCATGGGGGATTCAGGCGGAGCTCAAGTGGCCTAACGATGTCCTTCTTTTGGGAAAGAAAGCAGCAGGTGTATTGGTTGAGGCAGAGTGGCAGGAGGACACTGTCACTGCCCTGGTGGTGGGTATGGGGGTCAATGTCAGTTCAGGCTCTGTTCCCAGTTCATCAAGCATGCGCTATCCAGCAACCTCTGTGGCGGATGCGATCGGTCGGGCTGTAGATCGCTGGGACTTATTGACGGGCACTCTGCGAGAAATTTTAATCCTGCGTCCAATCCTCACGGAAGATGTTTTCATATGTCTTTGGAATGAGCACCTCGCCTTTCGCAACCAATGGGTTCCATTTCAATTTCCAGGAAAGGAGGCGCAGCGGATGAGGGTCTTAGAGGTGACCTCCAACGGTGAGCTTTCTTTAGAGGGCGAAGATGGCAAAATGATCACGGCTGTTGAGGGTGAGATTGGGATGACCTATAATTAGATATATTGAATTTTTAAGATCGGAAGGATATTTATGATGGCAAAGAAACCTTCTGAAGAAAATGATTTCAACCAACCACAGCAAACGGCGGATATGCCTCTGGATAAACCACGATTGGATAGCCCAATGGAGGCTGAATTAGAATCCACTGAATCAGGTGTGGTTGAGGCGAATATTGCCCAAGAGGAAACCTCCGAACTGATGATGGATGATATCGAAGCCGTTATGGGGGAAGAGGATTCAGCGGTTGGGGATATGTTGGATGATGAACCTGAAGAAGCGGACAATCTGCAGATGGAAGAAACGGATGACGCACTAGGCGAAGATCGGGATGTGGCACTGGATGAAGCACAAGGCGATGAACCGGGTAAGCCGGTGGATACAGATCTAGATGAAGATATAGAAGAAAGGCCGGATGAAGAAGCAGCGTATGAATCAGAACCAGCCATCGAGGTCGAACCTTCGCCCTATTTTCCTCGAGGAATTTATGAAGATGCTTGGTCTGTGGAAGCTTATTATGGGCGGGAAAGATCCAGTGCAATGGTTGACACTCAGGATCACGGTGGTAATAAGATGGTTGCGTCTGGTAAAAAGCGTTTGCGTATCCTGCTGGTGGCGCTAGCCTTTCTTGTGGTTCTTGCCCTGATTTTCCTGGCGGTTACTGGCAGGATTTATTTACCATTTTAAGTCAGAGAATGGTGAATGGGTTAATTGTGAATGGTGAATGGTGAATGGTGAATGGTGACCCGTCCTGATTTACGTTTACAGTATTTATTAGGGAATAGGGAACGCATGAAACAACCACTGGGATATCAATAGTGGGGACAGCAAGCAATAAACATTTAGAGAATAGACATTTAGAGAATAAGCATTTTGAGAATAAACATTTATAACGAATTATTGAAAAAAAATAAACCCCGAAGAAGGTCTGTCCGCTTCGGGGTTGCTGTGTCTATTCTGCGATTTGTTCCGGTATTCTTGCTATGGCAGCGACGCTGTCACCCTCTTCCAAATTCATAATCCGGACACCCTGAGTAGATCGACCCTGTACGGAGATATCAGCAACTGCCATGCGGATAACGATCCCGCGACTGGAGATGAGTGAGATTTCATCCTTCTCCTGGACAACACGCGCTTCAATGATTTTTCCAATACCCTTGATCGCACGCTTATTGATCGTGGCCATGCCCATGGTGGCACGTCCTTTGGGGGGGTATTCTGACAGCTTCGTCCGCTTACCAAATCCCTTTTCAGTTACAACGAGGAGGTCACCATTGGGTTCGGCGACTTCCAGAGCTGCCAGTTGATCGCCGGGGCGTATCCGAATCCCAATGACACCCTTTGCCTGCCTGCCCATCGGGCGGATTTCTTTTTCTGTAATACGGAGTGCTTGACCATTTTGAGTGACAAGCAGGATCTCATTCTCACCGCTTGTCAGGCAAGCCCATCCCAGATGATCATCCTCTTCCAATGAGATGGCAATCAATCCGGATGGACGGACGGACTCAAATTCAACCATAGCCACACGTTTGACGCGCCCAGCGACCGTTGCCATAGTGCAGTAGTTGGCGCTCTGGAAATCAGCTACGGGCACCACCGCTGTGATCTTTTCATCTGGATCGATGTTGATAATATTGATGATCGAAATGCCGCGACCGGTGCGGGATTCTTCCGGAAGCTGCCAGACCTTTTCCGAATAAACCTTGCCCTTATCCGAGAAGAATAAAAGTGTGCTGAGGGTGTGACAGCGCAAGAAGAATTTGACTTCATCCTCATCACGCATGGATTGCCCAATCACACCTCTGCCACCGCGCCCCTGTGAGCGATAAGTGGTCTCTGAGACCCGTTTGATATAGCCCTTTTGCGTGAGGCTGACCAAAACCTCCTCTTTTTTAACCAATGCTTCTTCAGAGAGATCGCTGCTCTCATCAGCCGAAATTTCCGTCCGACGTTCGTCACCATAGCTTTCTGCAATTTCGTTGAGGTCCTCACGGATAATTTCCAGAATCTTCCTGGGATGCGCCAGCAGGTCTTCTAGATATTCGATCTCAGACATGACCTGCTTATGTTCGTCCATGATTTTTTGCTGTTCCAGGGCGGCCAAACGGCGGAGTTGCATATCCAAGATCGCTTGTGCCTGAATTTCGCTGAGATTAAAGCGTGTCATCAAGTGTTCTTTGGCAACATCCGCGTCCTTTGATTCACGGATCGTTTGGATGACGTCATCCAGGTTGGCCAGGGCGATCAGCAATCCTTCCAGGACATGGGCGCGTTGTTTGGCTTTATCGAGATCGTATTGTGAGCGTCGGGTGATGACATCCTGTCGGTGCTCAAGGTATGCTTGAAGGGCACGTTTAAGGGTCAACAGACGGGGTTCGTCATTGACCAGGGCTAAGATTTGCGCGCCAAAGGTAGATTGCAGGGGGGTATATTTGTAAAGCTGGTTGAGAACCCGTTTGGGTTGGGCGCTGCGCTTCAACTCGATCATGATCCGGATGCCATTGCGATCGGATTCATCGCGCATATCGCTAATTGAATCCAGGCGCTCCTCACGGACGAGTTCTGCGATGCGTTCAATCAACGTGGTCTTGTTCAATTGGTAGGGGATCTCAGTGATCAGGATGTCAAATCTACCATTGCTTTTCTCTTCGATCACGGCTTTGCCGCGCATGACGATCCGACCGCGACCGGTGCTGTAAGCCTGACGGATGCCCTCATCGCCAATGATGATGCCACCGGTGGGGAAGTCTGGCCCCGGGAGAAATTCCATCAGGGTTTCAACACTGACCTCGTCCAACTCCTCGAAATGGTCAATGAGATAGTTGAGTGCTGCTACCAGTTCCCTCAAGTTGTGGGGCGGTACATTGGTTGCCATGCCTACCGCAATCCCTGAGGAGCCATTGAGGAGCAAATTAGGTAACCGCGAGGGAAGGACCAACGGCTCTTGCAGGGACCCATCAAAATTATCGATGAAGTCAACCGTGTCCTTATTCAGGTCCACCAACATCTCTTCTGCCATTTTGGATAACCGCGCTTCGGTATACCGCATGGCTGCGGGTGAATCCCCATCAATTGAACCAAAGTTGCCCTGCCCATCCACCAGCAGATAGCGCAGGGAAAAATCCTGCGCCATGCGCGCCATGGCGTCATAGACCGCCATGTCGCCATGGGGGTGATATTTCCCTAAAACCTCGCCAACAATCCTGGCAGATTTACGAT
>CAZWDG010000038.1:0-10377 GCA_964633075.1 uncultured Candidatus Brevefilum sp. | reverse complement strand
TTCTATGAGACAGAAATGGAAAGGAAATTAATTTGGAGCAAGAAGCAGCATTAGGTGTCTTGGTCATACAGGGAAGAAGTAGTGATCATCCCTCCTTTGCCGAAAATCTCAACGGCAGAAATTATCAGGTGACCCAGGCTCCTAATGGGACAGCAGGATTAAAATTACTTGATGAAGTAGATCCAAATGTGGTTGTTGTGGATGCTGCTTCCTTGCGCACAAGTGGTGTTCGGATTTGCCAATCCTTTCGGGAAGCTGACAGTGGGCTTCCAATTATTCTGATTGTGGATCAGAATACCCTTTTACCTGATGTTGTTGATGCCAATCTTGTGCTCAGACTTCCCTTTACTGTTCAGAAGTTAATCAATCGCTTACGGGCTTTTCAGGAAACAGATGACAAGTTTATCATGAAAACAGGCCCAATCGAACTGAACACCAAAACGCAACTGGTTTCCTGTAATGATCGACAAACGAAACTCACCCCTAAACTGGTGTCAATTCTTCAAATCTTAATGAAAAATCACGGTAAGGTTGTTGGGCGCAACCCTCTTTTTACTAAAGTGTGGAAAACTGATTACACCGGGGACACCCGTACACTGGATGTTCATATCAGCTGGCTGCGGCAAGCGATTGAAGAAGACCCTACCCAACCCCAACTGATCCTCACCAAACGGGGTGAGGGGTATATTCTCCTTGTTTAATCGTATGTAAATCGGTCGGGTAGGAGGGGGAAAACCAACGTGGCATCAATACCTTAATGCAAACTCATCTTGCGAAGATGCTTGGGCAAGGATTGATATTGTATAAAGACAGGGCTTAATTCCCTTAAACAATTTCATTGAAGTGGATGATAGGGTATGCAATCATTTTCTGGTGATGCTATTTGTTGTTTGTGGTAACCTTCCAATTTTTCTGGACTTTGTTGAGCTGTTGAGTAAAATTAGATCGTATTTAATGGCGATCTGTTAAGGAAACGATGGAAAATCAACGTGCTAAAACTATTCTCTTGAGCTGTGTTGTCATTTTGGTGGTAGTCTGTGTTTGCCTGGGATTGGTGCTAACCGGAGCCCTGGGTGTTTCATTGATTTGGCCGTTTCAATCTGGCAAGCAGGAAAACATACCTACCCCAATTGTAGAAACGGAATCCCCGCAGGAATCACTCCAGGAATTACCGCCAGAATCGATTCAGGAATCACCGACTGAATCAGTCCAAGAAGCGACGCCGGAATCACTGGGCAATGAGCCAGAAGAACCTTCAAAAGATCTTCCTGATGAAATGACAGCGATCATCAACGAGATTGAGTCACAGGTCACTCAAATTCGTGGGCTTAGCCCTAAAGAATCAGTAGATAGGACGCTCATTACCGCTGAGGAACTGGAGGAAATTGTCGTAAACGATTTCTTCTCAGAATACACTGATCAAGAAGCCCAGCAAGATGTGCTGATCCTATCTGCCCTAGGATTGCTCCCAGGTGAATTTGACCTGAAAAATTTTTACAACCAGCTATACAGTGAGCAGATCGCTGGTTTTTATGATGATGAGACAAAAGAAATTTATGTCGTCCAGGACGTGGATTTTGGCGGCAATGAAAAACTGACCTATGCCCATGAGTTTACCCATGTGCTTCAAGATCAAATCTACGGGCTTCAAGATGGCTTGGGGTTAAATGATGGGGCTTGTGAAGCGGATTCGGAACGCTGTGCTGCCGTACAAGCATTAATCGAGGGCGATGCCACGCAGACAGAGATACTGTGGTTTCAAACCTATGCCTCTTTCGATGATTATAAGGACATTCTTCAATCCTACGAAACTTTTGAGAGCCCAATTTTAGATTCAGCCCCAGCTTACATGGCAGCCGACCTGCTCTTCCCTTATGAAAAAGGCTTTGATTTTGTCGTCCATTTCTATGATTTGGATGGTTTTGCTGCGGTTGATGAGGCTTATCGCAACCCACCGCGATCAACGGAACAAATTTTACACCCTGAGAACTATCCAACTGATATCCCGATCTCCGTCACTTTACCCGATCTGAGCAGCGTCCTGGAAGACGGATGGACACTTTATGATCAGAATGTCATGGGTGAATGGTACACTTTTCTGATCCTGAACAAATCTCATGAAGAAGCCTATCAGCTTTCTGAAGCGATTGCCACTGAGGCAGCCGCTGGTTGGGGTGGGGATGCTTATGCTTTCTATTTGAATGAAAATACGAATGAGGTGATCTTTATCCTGGATACAACCTGGGATACGACCGATGACGCCGATGAATTCGAAGAAGCCTTTAGGGATTACGCTGATTTACGCTGGGAGGAATCCAAGGAGACCGTGATGGGTTTGAACACCTGGCGTGGGGCTGACACCACGGTTGTCTTCTCGCTGGAGAAGGACCGCACGCTCTGGGTGATGGGACCATCCGATCAGATCGTTGAAACGATATTCCTGGGACTTCAATGATCCGTGATGAACAATTTATCACCGGTGAAATTGATCGTGCGCGCGTGCGAGGTCTTTTGTTCGATGTGGATGGCACACTTAGCGACACCGATGATCATATGATCGAAGGTGTATCAAAAATTCTTGCGCCATTTTCATTTCTGTTTGAAAAAAAGGATCATCGTCGATTCGCTCGCTGGTTGGTCATGGCGACGGAAACCCCAGCGAATTTCTTTTATGGTCTGGCCGATACCATTGGGGTTGATGCGCCTTTAGCTAGAATATATAACTGGTTATCACAAAAGCAGCATCCCAAAAATATTGGGAGGAAGCACTTTACGATCATCCCGGGCGTCAAGAACATGCTGTATCAATTAAGTGAACATTTTCCGATGGCTGTGGTCAGTGCCAGGGATTCCATTTCCACCGAACGGTTCTTGGAGCAATTTGATCTCAAGCCTTATTTTCAAGCAATTGTTACATCTCAGACATGCCGACACACCAAACCCTATCCTGACCCGGTCCTTTTTGCGGCACAGAAATTAAGGGTGGATCCCAAGGCGTGTTTGATGATTGGCGATACCATTGTGGATGTTCAAGCGGGAAAATCAGCAGGCGCGCAAACTTTGGGTGTGCTTTGCGGTTTTGGAACAGGGCGCGAGCTCATACGCGCTGGTGCGAATTTGATCCTCTCATGCACGCCGGATCTGTTGAAGATTTTATTGGATTGAATTTTTGACGTCATACAACTATCAGGGAATCGCATCCCTGGGATGCTCATTATGAAAATCGTCCGTTTTACTTGCACAATGTATTTTATAAACAGTTGATTCGATCAGCGTAACCCTGGAAAAACTTTTTCGTTAAAATAATAAAGATTGACGCTTAATATTCGCAAGATATACTATTTATAGATATATTGGGTTAGCGCTAAGAAGGGATACCTGATGACCGAGACAGATAAATTACAGGAATATATCCAGAAATATCCCTGGCCGCGCCGCCGGTTTATTCGAGGTTTACTGACCTTTTGTATTGATTTAGCCGGGGGAATTCTGACCCGTTGGGAGGTGACAGGGCGAGAAAACCTCCCTGAAAAAGGTCCGCTGTTAATTGTTGGCAATCACTTTAACTTTATGGATACCGTCGCCCCGATCCATGTTACCCACTGGCCGCTAGAATTTATTGGCGATTTTGAGATGCCGAATGCCCCACCCGTGATGCGTATTTTCCCGAAGGGCTGGCAGACCTTAAAGATCGAACAGGGCACACCCAATTTTGAAGCCCTGTTGGCTTCAGAGGCGACCCTGGCACAGGAGGGTGTTCTGGTGATTTATCCTGAGGGGCATGTCCATTCTGGGCCTTTAACGCGCGCCCTGCCAGGTGCTGCGTTTATGGCACTGCGAACCGGGGTGCCGATCTTGCCCATGGGAACGATCAGCGATAATGATTGGAAATTATTTGGGACGATCAAAGAAGAGCGACGCCGCCTGAAACTTTATACGAAGATTGGTGAGGTTTTTGGTCCGCTAGAGACTGAAAACCCAAATCGACCAACCAGAGAGGAGATTAAAGCAGCCGGTGTTTTGATCATGCAAAAAATTGCAGCGCTGTTACCCAAAGAATACAGGGGGGCGTATGATACTGAATAGGTCCTGTTTCAATATTTATTGTGAAATCTTTTGAGGCCGCTGATCCTTATCACGGCCTCTTTTCATTTAACTGATGTCGTCGTATGCTTAATAGGATGTGGGCAAAGGTTTGTTTCTAATGAATTTTAAACACTCCAGCCTTATAATAACAAAGGTACCTACTTGGTTGGTGGAAGCACCCTTCCACAGCAGGGCAGCCTGAGTAGTTACTAAAAAAGCTAGTTGAATTTAAAGGGAATCATTCATGCAATATCGTGATTATTATCAGACATTGGGTGTCAGCAAAGACGCAGATCAGGATGCGATTAAAAAAGCCTATCGCAAACTGGCGCGTAAGTATCATCCAGATGTTAACCCGGATGACCCCAATGCTGAAGAAAAATTCAAAGATATCAACGAAGCTTACCAGGTGCTTTCTGATGAGGAAAAGCGGAAGAAATATGATCGTTTTGGATCACAATGGAAGCAGTACCAGCAGACAGGGGGGCGTGCTGAGGACTTTGATTGGTCCCAATGGACGACTCGCAGCCAGCCTGGTGGCGCACAATATCGCACTGTCTCTCAGGAGGAGTTTGAGCAGATGTTTGGCGGCGGTCTGGGAGGATTTTCAGATTTCTTTGAGACCCTGTTTGGCGGCATGGGTGGCATGCGTTCATCAAGGCGCACCACGCGGCAGCCTAATCCTCAGGAAATGCGCCGAGGAGGGGATATTGAACATCCAGTGCAGATCAGCCTGGAGGAAGCTTATCATGGAACAACCTGTCTGCTGACCTTTGAGGATGGGAGGCGGATCGAGGCGAAGATTCCTGCCGGTGTTAAATCAGGTTCGAAGATTCGTTTAAGTGGGCAGGCGTCTGAGGGCGGTCGCGGTGCTGGAGATCTTTTTCTCAAAATCAGCGTTCGCTCTCATCCCAAATTCAAGCGTGAGGGAGATGATTTGCGGATTGAACAGCCAGTGAACTTTTTCACGGCGCTTTTAGGTGGTGAGGTGCGCGTCGGGACAATTGACAAAGAGGTTAATCTGACCGTCCCTCCTGGCACGGATTCGGGCAAAACCTTTCGCTTGAAGGGTTTGGGGATGCCCAAACTGGGCGATTCAGGAAAGCGCGGTGATCTGTATGTCACCATCCAGATTCAGGTGCCTAAACATTTGACCGAGGAACAAAAAAAGAAATTTATCGAGCTGCAGGGTGCTTTGAAGTGATTTAAAACGATCAGGTTGAAATCCTAATCATTTTTATAAGGGACCATCATTTGTGATGATAACAAACGTAAAGATTTTCCCTGATTCCCAAGCTATGGCGACTGCTGCTGCTGAATTGTTTTTGGGATTGGGCGAGCGATCAATTCGGCAACGAGGGTGCTACTTGGTCGCGCTTTCCGGGGGCAGCACTCCCGAAGCCCTGTACCAATCGCTGGCTGACCCAGCGAACCAATCACGCTTGGATTGGACGGTGGTTCACTTCTTCTGGGGGGATGAACGCCATGTTCCCCCTGACCATCCAGACTCCAATTATCGCGCCGCTAAGGAGGCACTGCTGGATTGCATCCCCATCCCTTTGGGAAATGTGCACAGGGTGCATGCCGAGATGAGCCCGCAAGCAGGGGCATCTGATTACGAGGAAGCATTGCGAGATTTTTTCGCGGATGATTGGCCACGCTTTGACCTGATCCTGCTGGGAATGGGCGGGGATGGGCACACTGCTTCGCTGTTTCCCCACTCGGAAGGTTTGGGCGAAGAAAATCGTTGGTTTATCGCCAATTTCGCGCCAAAGATGGGGCAGTGGCGGCTGACATTGACGAAAAACGCGATAAACGCTGCAAGGACGATCCTCGTCATGGTCAGCGGGGAATCTAAAGCCGAGATGTTAGCCCAGGTGTTAATAGGACCAAAAGACCCGCTGGAAAGGCCTATCCAGTTGATCTCTCCCATCCACGGAGAGATGCTGTGGATGGTGGATGAGGCAGCAGCTGCTCATTTGTCGTAGGATCAAAAATGATCCTTTTCTTGATAGGTTTTCATTATCTATCGACTTAGGAAAAAGTGGCAGCGTTAATGACACTTACTGCTCAAGATTTACGTCAATTTTCACTGCTCAGTGTTTTTACTGAGACGGAGCTCAACACGCTCTTACACATCAGTAAATTGCATGCTTATGAGAAGGATCAGATCGTATTTCTAGAAGGAGAATCTATAAAAGAGCTCTATTTTGTCCTTGAGGGCTGGTTCAAGGCAGAAAAAGTCTCGCGCGAAGGGCGGGGACAGACATTGCGTTTGATTGGCCCAGGGGAGATCCTCAATGAGCTGGCTGTCTTTTCTGGAGATAGCAGTTCAGTCAGCGCAGTGGCGATGGAACCTGCCGTCGTCTTCAGCCTTACTCAAGCACAAGTGGAAAAATTGCTGACAGATTCCCCATCCTTTTCGAGAGCGGTCATTCAAAATTTAGCCCAACGCATTCAACATCTGTTGAACCACATTGAAAACCTTTCCCTTTATCCTGTTGAGGTGCGCTTGGCGCGGTTCCTCCTTGATAATGCAGAAGAAGGGATGATGACTCGCCAACCCTGGCAAACCCAATCGGAAATCGCTAACCAATTAGGGACTGTCATGGATGTGGTCAATCGCAATCTCCAAAAGATGGCCAGGCGAGGTTTGATATCATTGGATCGGGATACCATTAAAATTGTCAATCAGAAAGGATTAGAAGACCTTGCCAGGGGGTAAATGAGCCTCAGTTCTCATCAGGTATTTTCCCATACGACTTAAGTCGAAGAATTTTGCCATCAAATGCGTTAGACTGTGTTTGTATTAATTTACACATGGAGGTGTTTGGATGCAAAAGATGGTGATTTTTGGATTAGTACGGTCATTACATGATTTGTTTACCGCATTGTGGGTAGGTGGCATATTGACCACTGCCATATCCTTAATGCCAAGCTTGAAACAAATCGGGTTAAAAAATGATTTTACGAAAAGCCTGATGAAAAAATACCAGGGACGACTGCGGATTGTGACGGTGATCAGCGTCGTCCTCCTTTGGATTACTGGGTTATTACTGGCTAAACAATCCGGTACGGGTTTTGGCTTTTTAAGCTTTGCCACACCCTATCATACGGTTATCTCAATCAAGCATATCTTGACAATCGTGATGATCCTGATTGCCGTTATCCGGGGATTCGTCCTGGGTCGTAAGGTGGAAAATTTTACAATGGCACAGCAAAAGGTTTATGCACTTTTGTTATTGGTCAATGCCGTCATCGGAATTGTCGTGCTTTTCCTGAGTGGATTTAGTGCCGCACTGGCGTAGATGCTCAGTCAGGATTTACTGAAAATCGGATTTAAATCACTCTTCCGGCCAATGATAGAAGTCAAGGTAGCAGGCTGAATCGAAATGGGTGAGGTTATGGATTAATGACCTCACCCCTGGTGGATCCGTCCCAAATTCTTCTGTAAAAACGATCCAATCACCCGCTTTGAGCGCCTCATAGATTTCCCCACCGGGTTGATAGCGTTCCTTTTCATAAGGCAAATAGCGGCAGGGTCGATCGGTGAGGAAATAGAAGTATTCACAGCTATTGCTGTAAAAGGATCGGTCAGGGAAGGATTGGACAATTTCAATTACCTTTGCACCGCATTCGTTCTTTCGATCTGTATATTGACGATAAATCAAAGGCTGCTTTTCGAGGATGTTTGAATAGTCATGATGATAGAGCTGCAGACTGACAAGCAAGATGAAAAGGATGAAGATCTTTGGGAAAAGAGCCGGTCTCTGCCAATATGAACTTAGCAGCCTGGCGATGATGATCACTGCCAAAACAAAGATCGGGATCATGTAACGTGAGAGCCCGCTGGTTGTCTGCTCTGGCGTTAAATAAATGGTATTTAAAACGATGGCAAGAATATAGATCGGGATCGAAGTAAACAGTGCCACCATCAACGAGTCGGATGGGTCCTTGGCTGACAGGCGTTTTCGGAATATCAGCCAGATGATGAATAAGATCAGGATAAAACCCAGTGAAATAAACATGGCGTTAAAGCGCTGGTATCCTTCGTTGAAGAAAGCCCCCCATTTGAACCAGTCTGACACCTCGCTGCCAAGGATCTCCCAATATTCCTGCGGAAAGCCGACAGAGGTCCATCCTTGAGAAGGGGAGGAGGAACTGGCAAGGATTTGGTTGCGGATGAGGAAAGCTGCAGGTGCAAGGAGGGCAATCAGGCCAAACACGACCGTATCTCGAAGTCTGTCAGGAAATTTTAGTCTTTTCAAGGTCAGCATGCCGATGGCCAGGGGGGGAAGAAAAACTACCCCAGCCAATCGCGTGGCGATCATCAGTGAGCTGATCACTCCCGTCAGGGATGCGCGCCATAGGGTAGGGGTTTTCAGGTAATAAAACCAGGAGAGAAAAACAGCGAGTAAGAGGACGATAAAGAGGGGTTCACTCATCACCCAGGCAAAGATCGATAAGATTGAGGGAGCCATCAACAGGAATAAATTGCCAAAAAGGGCGGGAAGGACCTTCCCGGTTATTTGAAAGATGAGCCAGCCTGAAATGAGGATCGTCAGGAATATTAAGGCTGCATTCAGCAATCGTGCCGCGCCTTCGACCGACATGCCCAAGCGGATCCCAACCGCCAGGAGGGTTGAGTAGGCGGGTTCAAACCCTGTGATGGGTTCGGGATCACCTTCCGCAATCTGGATCACATAACCCTTTCCCGACGCAAGGTTTTCAGCACCTTGCAGGTAATGCACCGAATCCCCGGATATGCCCATGCCAGGTCGGGTGAGCGTTTGTTGTGCGACCACCGCGATCCATGCAATGGCGATCGCCCCAATCCAAAAAATCCAACGATTGTGGTTGAGCCTTCTGAAAAAAGCCCCCATTTTTTCCGGGATTTTCTGAATCCCCTGGAAAAGTGGCCAGAGGAAGCCTTGCTCCTGGATCAAATATTTGGCTTGATGAAAGAGCAGATAGAATACGGCAGGGAGGAAGATCAGCAGGAACCAGACAGGGATAAAGTCAGGGAAACCGATTTCTATCAAGACCACGGCGAAACCGACACACAGGAGCGCGTCCGCCCAGAATTTGATCAATGGAGCGTTTGGAAATGTAATCCTCTTATTTCCCCAAAGGTCGATAGCAAGACAGCTGAGGACAATCAGGATGGATGATGCCGTGAAAAAATCGCTGATTGGCAACAAGGTGCCCAATACCGCCCAGAGAGGGTCTGGCTGACCCCAGGTGTTTCCTGGAAGTTCGATCTCGAGGGTATTGGTCTCAAGATCAGAGGATATGCGCCAATTGTCGACCCTTCGCTCTCCGGTTTCATAAAGATGGGTTGGATGGAGGGTTTGTTCCTGGTCATCCCATCGGAGAGTGACTGGGCCTGAATCGATCGTAAATGCCAGCGTCAATCCGCCCCTCTGCGGCCGTTGGTAGGTGATATTCCCGTTGGGCGGGAGCCGAAACCCAGACTCTGCAAAGAGTTCGACGCCCTCACCTGGCGAAAATTCCTTCCGTTTGATGGTATTGTCATCAGGGGAATAGATGGCTTTGAGTTTGACTTCGGCATTTGTCGCACTGATTTCAAGGCGATGGGTTGTCCGGATGGGCAGGGGTTGATAAGGGACGAATACAAAAACCAACGTTGTGAGTGCGATGGAACCCATCACGATCTAGATCCATTTCCGGGTGTTGCAAACCTTTTTGAGGAATTTTTGGATCAGGATATAGCCGAAAATGCTAAAATTAATGGTCAACCCTCCAAGGACAAGTATTTTTAGCCAGAGAGGCACAAAAAAAAGTAAGCCGATCCGGGTTGAAAAACTGTAGGACCAAAAAAATCCTAAAACCACAGCTAAAAATATTAACCAGCCTTGTTTTTTGATTGCCATTGATATTATCATGGTTGTGAAGTGACGATTAATTGTATCGTAAAGTCGAAAATTGCGAAAATGATCGGTTCTACCAGGATTGTAGATTCGATCTCGTCCTAATTATATTCATATGAGCAAATGAGCGAATATGTACATGCTGCACATAAAATCAGGGCGAGATTGCGTGTCCCTGAAGCTCTTTGATCCTGCTTTTGTTGTTTATATTGTAATTCTTTCGTAACTATTCAGCCTGTATGGGAATTGGGGGATGTGGTTTGGCGGCTCCGCCGCCAAACCACATCCCCCACTCTTCAACAGCAGGATTGCCTGAGTAGTAACGTTCTTTCAATATATATTTAAAATTCTACTCAGACATGCTTGACTGAGCATAATCCAAGGTATTATTATTCTAATA
>CAZWDG010000037.1:6345-10390 GCA_964633075.1 uncultured Candidatus Brevefilum sp. | reverse complement strand
GAATTAGTGAGTAGAGAACGGTGAATGGGTAAAAAGGAATTTGTTATTAGGTATTTGGTATTAGGGGAATGGCTTTTCCCAATACCTATTACCTGGTACCCAATACCTGGTACCCAATACCCAAGCACGAAATCCCTGCCCCCTATGGCTCCAATTTCACCCGATAGATATGCCGGTCGATCCCCCCAAATTTATACTTATAATCTTCGTTGCCGCGCATGAAGTCGAATTCCTCGATGCCATGCTCAATCGCCCATTGGATCAGATGCGCCAATAATACCCAGCCTGGCGAATACTCACGATAGCCCCAAACCCAGCCGGAATTGTAAAGCCATAATCGGTTTTGGTAATGGAATGACAAATTCGCGGCTGCCTTTTCCCCATCAAGGGTAAAAAATGCCAGTTGTAGCCATCCCCTTTCAAAAGCGATTCGGGCAGTATTATGAAGATGCTGCCGCATGCGATCGGTGAGAAATTCTCGCTTGTTTGGGTCCTGTGCCATCATCTCGATGAAGGCTTCCATATCTGCTTCCAAACGATCAGCCTCACTTGTGATGTAGAGATCGCTGACTGCCAGGCTCTGCTGAACGTTGCGGAGTTTGCGCCGGATCTCATGGCGTTGTTTTTTATCAATACCCGCTAAATAGGTCTGATAATCTTTGGGTAAAGGGATGTAAGGGGCTGGCTGCAGGTGAACCTGTTCATGCTTCCAACCGCGCAGCCCGGCCTCTCTTTCAAGAATTTCCAGGGTGGGTGAGCCCTCCAAAAGATTATACAAGTCAAGGAGGTCCCACTGGGGAATGCCTGGGGCGGTGATAAGGAAGTCGATCAGTCCCGGGAGAAATTCCCCCAAATCTTCAGGCTGGACGATAAAATCCAAGAAATCGGAGACTTCAATCGCACCAACAAACATCAAAGCCGGACTTCCCATGAGGTTCTTTGTATGAAAGAGGGGCGCAATGCCGACCAGTCGATCATCCTGAAAGGCTGCCACCAGGATCAGCTGGCTATCCTCAGGCCATTCACCACCTCCCCTTGTCTCCCACCACGCCCGTTGATATTCATAGGTCAGGAAAGGTACATGACTTGAACTCTTTTGCAGAAGATGATTCCACTCGTCTGTTAAACTTGCTCGTTCATTAAAGGTGTTGTAGCGTTTAAATTCCATGGAAGCATTATACCGCAGCAAAGAATGTGTATAATAATGATAACTGCTCAGGCAGATCTGCTGCAATTTCCTTGCAGACTGAGTAGTTACTAATAATGTTCGTAGACTCATCAACAAGTGGATCAGGTGCTTATGTATGATTTACATCTTATACCAATCAACCTCCAAAGGGGACAATCCACTTACCAGGTGCTAGGTTTTCGAGCCTTTGCGCCGCCCCGACGGGCAGCTCGCAGCCGCTCAGAAGATTTATTGATCCTATCCCTGACGACCAAGGGAAAAGAGCCCATAGACCCTGATATCCTGGAAACCTGGTTGGAACCCTTGTCACAAACATATTTTAAATCCAGCGGCTCGGTCACCTCAGCTTTACGGACTTTTATTGAAGCGCTCAACCTGAAAATACTGGAGAAAAATCTGAAAACAACACGTGACGGGGGGGCCATTCGAGCTGCGATCAACCTGGTTTCAGCTCATCGACGGCACCTCTTTATTGTGCAAAGTGGCTTTACTCATGCCTTTACCCTCACCCACGAAGGGTTGCAGCACTTCAGAGATGCGAGTCAAACCGATCGTGGCCTTGGTTTTAGCCGTACGCCCACCCTACGCTACTTTCAGGCTGATGTGGGTACGGGCGGCTATCTCTTTATGAGCGATTCGTTCCCTGAAACCTGGCGCGAAGATCTGCTCGTCGTGGATGATTTCCCTACCTTGGAGCAATTGCGACGTAGACTGCTCCACCAGGCGCCGACCACCATCAGGGTGGACCTGGTGCAACTCCTGCCCGGGGAAGGCAAGATTGAATATATCCAACCGACTGCCAAACCGCTGGATGTAACAGAAGAACCTTTAACACAAGCACTCCCAGAGATAGACCTGCCCGAAAGCCCGACAGATTCAACCATGACGATGGTCGAGGACGAAACACAGAAGGTGATCAAGCCAACTGAAACAAGACCGGAGACAGAGGATATTCAGCAAGAGGAGAGCATTTCTGATGAAGAAGGAGCTAAAAACAACCTGCTTGGTGAAGCCGATCTGGAAATGGAGGATACACAAACCGAAGAGATCGCCTTCGATCAGGAGATCATGGCTGTTGGGGATCTTTCCGAAGAGGATGAAGAGGAATTAGAAGCAGATCTACTGGATGAGATTGCTTTCGATGAAGAGATCATGGCCGTTCATGATTTTTCTGAGGATTTCGAAGAGGCATTAGAATCCGATTTACTGGATGAGATTACCCCCGATGAAGAGGATGTTGCAATCCCGGATCTTTCTTATAAATCCGAAACTGAGAAGAATGAAGTTCCACTGGAAGAAGAGGATCAAGCAGCGAAAGCCGAAGATGTCCAGGAGCTTCCTCTTGAAACCGAAGCACAAATTCAATCACCCCTGCCCACCAGTGAACGCTTAATGCCACCCAAATCTCAGGCAGCATCGTCAGCAATCCCAATCAATCAGGACGAGGGATCAAACATAGCACAAGAAGTAAATATCCCTGCCAGGGAGAAATTACGAAAACAAAGCAAAAAGATCCAAGAAGATGGACTCAAGGGATTAGCATCCATTTTCGAGTGGTGGCATGGTTTGCGGGAGAAAACAGGAAAATTCACTCATCGATTGCTGGCGCGTCTATCCTCAAAAGAGACCCATGAAGCCTCAAAATTATCAAGTGGGACCCTCTTGTTGATAGCGGTGGCTGTCCCCTTAGCGGTTGTGGCCATAGCTTTGGGCGTTTACCTTTCTCGTGGAAAGACGCTGCAATATCAGTATTATTACGATCAAGCACAAACCACTTCTCAAAGCGCTGCGGCTGAGCAGGACCCAACCATCGCCCGTCAACAATGGGAAAGCGTGTTAACCTATCTTGACAGTGCCGAGGATTTTCGGAATACGGAAGAAACAACCGCCCTGCGTGAAAGGGCTCAATCTGCGCTCGATATCCTGGATGGTGCTGTGCGCTTGAGATATCATCCAGCCATTTCTGGCACATTATATTCGGAGATTCTCTTCACCCGGATTATCTCTTATGGGGTGGACTTGTATTTATTTGACGCGGCGGGGGGGCGGGTGATCCATGCCACGCGCGGCCGTCAGGGGTATACCATCGATCCCGAATTTGTCTGTGCCGCAGGGAATTACGAGGGGGGCAGTATCAATGCCTTTGTCGATATGGTTTCACTCCCGATCAACAACCCCTACCAAGCCCATATCCTTGCAGTAGATGCCTTTGGCAACGTGGCTTATTGTTCGCCTGGGCAAAATCCAGTGGTTCAATCCCTGCCCCCATCTGGCGGGGAGGCAGGTAGTAATCAGAAAATCGCTTTTGAAAATGACAGTTTATTCGTCTTGAGCCCCACAAACAATACCCTGCAGATCTACGCATCCACTAACGGTCAGTTCCTTGAGCCGCCCGTCAATTTCTTCGGAAATGCCAATCTTGACCAAATTCCCGATCTCACCCAAGTTGTGGACCTGGCAATCAACGGGTCTGAACTCTATCTTTTACAAGGGGATGGCAAATTGGTGGGTTGTGTTTATACAGGCCTGCCTGATAACCCGGTGACCTGTGAAAATCCTGTATCCTATGTCGATGGACGGGTTGGAAAAGAGGAACAACCTGTGACGATGCCCGCAGCCGTTTACACTTCATTGCTTTATACGCCTCCACCGGACCCTGCCATCAACATCCTAGATGCCACCCACGCCGATATTTACCGCTTCTCACTGCGGTTCAGGCTTTATCAGCGTTACCGGCCTGATTTGGGCGATTATGAAATCACCTCGCCCATCGCCACCGCTTTTACGATCGGGGTTGACCAGGTCGCCTATATCGCCTTTGGTAATCAGGTTTTCTATGCCTATGTGGAATGACGT
>CAZWDG010000037.1:0-6335 GCA_964633075.1 uncultured Candidatus Brevefilum sp. | reverse complement strand
CGTTTATCTTGAGGGAGTTTTGAGTACACCGATTTTACATTGACCGGCGAATTATTTCTTCATCCAACTTTTACACAAGCAAAAATCTATCTTTTCTGAAAAATCGTTATCGTATCGCCTTGATCTGATCCGCCACTAATCCCCAGCGTCGGACCATTTTTTAATGTTACAATTGGGTCTCAGAGCAAAACAACCATCGGATGAGGAGTTTTATGACCATAGAAGACCCACGAATTGAACGCCTGCGGGAGATGCGTGCCAAATCCAAGTTGGGCGGCGGACAGGACCGCATTGACCGTCAGCATGCAAAGGGAAAATTGACTGCCCGCGAGCGTCTTGATCTATTGCTGGATAAAGGCAGTTTTGTAGAACTGGAACCTTTTGTCACCCAGCAGAATGACCCAAATGAAACGTCTACCCTGGGGGATGGCGTGGTTACTGGCTACGGTAAGGTTGATGGGCGGACCGTCTATGTCTATGCCCAGGATTTCACCGTCCAGGGAGGCGCACTGGGTGAGATGCACAGCCGGAAGATCTGCCGAGCGATGGACCTGGCTGCAGCCAACGGCAGTCCCATCATCGGGTTGATCGACTCGGGCGGCGCGCGAATCCAGGAGGGGGTAAAAAGTCTGGGAGGATACGCTGAGATCTTCAAGCGCAACGCGCAGTATTCCGGCGTGATTCCCCAGATCAGCTTGATCCTCGGCCCCTGTGCAGGCGGCGCTGCCTATTCTCCCGCTGTGACCGATATCATTATCATGGTCGAAAAACAATCCTTTATGTTCCTGACCGGTCCGCAGGTGATCAAAACGGTGACCGGAGAGGAGACCGACTTTGAGTCTCTGGGTGGCGCACAAGTCCACTTGAGCCTAAGTGGGACAGCCCACTTCGCCACAAAAGATGAAGAGGCTGCTCTAGCCTTAACCCGTTACGTTTTAGGTTATCTCCCCTCAAACTACATCGAGAATCCACCACGAGGAACTGTTGCCGACGATCCACTGCGCTTGGCCTTGGGATTAAACAACATTGTTCCTGTAGATCCCTCGTTGCCTTACAGCATGCACGAGGTGATCGAAACCCTGGTCGACCAGGGGTCTTTTTTAGAATTTCAGGCAGGCTACGCCCGAAACGCGGTTGTGGGACTGGCACGCTTTGACGGCATGCCTGTGGGTATCCTGGCCCAGGAACCGAGTGTGATGGCAGGTGTGATCGATATTGATGCGGCGGATAAACTGTGCCGGATGGTGCGCTTCTGTGATGCTTTCAACCTGCCATTGGTGACCTTTGTCGATTCACCCGGTTTCTTGCCAGGTGTTGATCAGGAGCACCGGGGGATCATCCGCCATGGTGCCAAGGTCTTGTATGCTTATTCAGAGGCAAATGTGCCCAAGATCAGCGTGGTCACCCGCAAGGCTTACGGCGGTGCTTATGTGGTAATGAGCAGTAAGTTTTTGGGCACGGATATCAACTTTGCCTGGCCCAGCGCGGAGATCGCGGTGATGGGCCCTGAGGGCGCCACCAATATCCTCTACGGCAAAGAGCTGGCCGCAGCTGAAGATCCTGCCGCAGAACGTCAACGGCTAGAGGTGGAGTATCGCGAGCGCTACCTGACACCCTATGCTGCCGCTCATGCTGGCTACATTGACGATGTGATCGAACCCGCTGAGACGCGTCGGATGATCATCAATGCCTTAGGGGCAATCCAGCACAAAGCAGAAGCGCATCCAGCCCGTAAACATGGCAATATGCCAGTTTGAGAGGACGACCAATGAGTGATATCCAACAAGGTTTTCTGATCACTGCGATTGGGATGGGGCTGGTATTTGTGGTCATCATCTTTTTATGGGGATTGATGGCCTTGATGATGCACCTGACATCTAAAACTAATAAGGGTGAGGAAGTGGAACCAGCAGAGTTGGAAGCAGAAATAACCCACGTTCCAGAAACACCATTTACCAATATCCAGCGTCAAGTCGCAGCTGCCGCTGTGGCAACCGCTTTAGCAATGGCCACCAGTCATCCCCGCCATTCAGAAAAAGCTGATCAGGATCGTTCCGCTGCGTTGAGCCCCTGGCAATCCTTCCACCGGGCACAAAATCTCGAAAATAAACACACAAGAGGATAATCCATGAAGATCAATGTTGAAGTTGCTGGCCAAAAATATGAGGTTGAGGTTGAAGACATTCATGCAAGACCCGTGGTGGCCATCATTGAGGGCGAACGGTTTGAAGTCTGGCCAGAGGCAGGAACCACATCAAAAATAAATTCATCCGCTCAACCATTCATCTCTATTCCTGAACCCGAACCATCCATACCTGTCCACAGGCCAACCATGGAGCATTCGGGTGGCAAGGACTTGACCGCGCCCCTACCGGGTGTCATCGTGGCGATCCTGGTCAGAGAAGGTGAGTCTGTTACGCATGGTCAGGAGCTTTGCACCCTGGAAGCGATGAAGATGAAGAATGCGATTAAAAGCAATCGAGACGGGAAAATTGATGTGATCACGGTGAACGTGGGTGATCAAGTCAACCATGGCCAGGTTTTAATGACCTTCACGGAATAAGGGAGCCCACACATGGATTTTTCGTTCTTACTGGAAGAAATCACCCGTGGCTTGACCAATTTTACCTGGGGAAATGCCATCATGATCCTGACGGGGGTGGTGTTGATCACTTTGGCAGTGGTGAAGGAATATGAGCCTGTTTTGCTGCTGCCGATCGGTTTTGGTTGTATTATGGCCAATATCGGCATGTCTGCAGACGTGGGTTTTATGAAGGTAATCTACGATGCGGGCATTACAACCGAATTATTCCCATTATTGATCTTTGTAGGCGTGGGCGCTATGATCGATTTCAGCCCGCTCCTTTCCCAACCCAAGATGGTCTTGCTTGGCGCTGCGGGGCAATTTGGCATTTATGGCACGCTTTTGCTGGCATTGCTCCTGGGTTTCCCGATGAATCAAGCAGCATCGATCGGGGTGATTGGGGCTATTGACGGCCCCACGGCGATCTTCGTGGGCAGCAAACTGGCGCCAGAACTGCTGGCACCGATCGCGGTGGCAGCCTATTCTTACATGAGCTTGATCCCGATCATTCAACCCCCAATCATGAAACTCCTCACGACACGCAAGGAACGCCTGATTCGAATGGACTATGCGCCGCGTCCCGTGTCGCACCTCACCCTGGTCGTCTTCCCCATCTTTGTGACCCTGGTGGTCAGCCTGGTCGCCCCAGACGCTGCCCCCCTGATCGCTTCCTTGATGTTGGGCAACCTGCTGCGCGAAAGCCTGGTGGTGGACCGGCTGAGCAAAGCCGCCCAAAATGAGATCATCAACATCGCCACGCTCTTCCTGGGATTGTCGATCGGCGCCACCATGAAAGCCGAGTCCTTCTTGAATCTGGACACATTAATGATCCTGGCGCTGGGACTGGTTGCTTTCATTCTCGATACAGTGGCAGGCTTATTATTTGGTAAGCTGATGTCGGTACTGAGCGGGGGTAAGGTCAATCCCCTGATCGGCGCTTGCGGCATCAGCGCCTTCCCAATGGCCGGGCGCCTTTCAGCAAAAATGGCACAGGATGAGGATTTCGAGAATTTCATCTTGATGCACGCCATGGGCGCCAACACTGCCGGTCAATTGGGGAGTGTGATCGCCGGCGGGCTGTTGCTGGCATTGGTCTCGGGTATGGGATAAATTTATGAGCTAAGCATATGAACTCTATTTTGAGTTTAAGCTTCACTGATGATTCATTTTAACGTCCATCTCACATACAATCACATAAGAAAGGAGCTACCATGCAATATCAAATTAAAGGGAATGTATTCCCCATGCTGGAAATACAGTTGACTCGGGGGGAATCTGTCTACACAGAATCCGGTGGGATGTCGTGGATGAGCGAGGGGATCAATATGTCGACCAACACGCGCGGCGGCTTGATGGCCGGACTGGGAAGAGCACTGGCAGGTGAATCGCTTTTCATGGTCAACTATACCTGTGAGGGGAATGCCGGTTCAGTGGTTTTTACCCCCGAAGCCCCGGGTTGCATTCTCGATATGCCTTTAGCCGCCAACCAATCCTTAATCTGCCAGAAGGACACCTTCCTTTGTGCCGAACAATCCGTTCAAATTGAGATGCATTTCAACAAACGCCTGGGGGCGGGTATGTTTGGTGGGGAAGGATTCATCCTTCAAAAGGTCACCGGACCTGGCATGGCTTTCCTGGCCATCCCCGGTGATGTCGTTGAAAGGACGCTTGCCCGGGGTGAGCGGCTGAAGATTGATCCCGGTCATATTGCCATGTTTGAGCCGAGTGTCAATTATGAGATCAATATGGTTAAGGGAATAAAAAATGTGCTCTTTGCCGGGGAAGGGTTGTTTCTGGCGACACTGACAGGCCCGGGAAGAGTCTGGCTGGAGACGATGCCCCTCACCAATCTCGCAGCAAAGATCCAAAGATATCTCCCGAAAAAGATGGGCTGAAGCCTACCAGGTAAGTTACCGATCTGAGATCATCGAGACTCCTTCGACGATCTATTTTATTGCACAATGGGGGAAAGAATACTCAAAATACCTTGGTCTGCGTCCACAAGCACCTCTCCCCCCACAGGGAGCACGGTGTTGGGGCAGTTGTGACCAAAGTCATTCATCTTGAGAATCGGAAAGCCATATGCCTGCGTGACCTCAAGCAGGACATCTTCCAAATGCGGTTTAGGCGTTTCTTGGCGCTGCATACCATCAATATAGCCCACAACAGCTCCCTTAATGCTCTCGAATATCCCGACTTGTTTCAATTGGTGGAAAGCGCTATGGCAGGCTTTTGCGGAAATCGTATAGGCTTCCACAAACAGGATCGCATCACGAAAATCAGGCCAAAAAGGTGTGCCGCTTAATTTGATCAAACAGCCAAGATTGCCCCCCAGCAGCTTCCCTTGCGCCTGGCCGGATCGAATGGTCTGGCGAGGTCGGTTGGAGGGAATAGGACCAATTTCCCCATCGAGCAAAATACGCTTGAACTCTTGTTGATCGTACTGGGTGGGATCGTAGCCGAATCCCCACAGGATATCGTTGCCGTGAAAAGTAACCAGGCCAGTTTGTTGATAGATGGCGTTCAGAAGGACGGTGACATCGCTGATGCCGAGGAAGATCTTGGGGTTTTGCCGGATTACTTCCCAATTAAGCAGGGATAGGGTTGCATTGGCTGTCTCGCCACCTTGGGCACAAATGATGGCATCAATAGTTGGATCCCCAAACATGGCATTGAGGTCATCTGCCTTTTCCTGTGGTGAGGCGGAAAAACCGAGGGCGTTGGCAAACAGATTTGGTCCATATCTGATTTTGAAACCCAGGCTGCGCAGGTAATCACAACCCTCGTGAAGGCGCCCTTCTTGTTCTGGCAGGACGGGATCAGAGGGGGCGATCAAACCGATGGTGTCGCCAGGAGAGAGTTTTTTAGGGATCATTGGATAACCATGTGAAGAATGCTGTTATCGTGGCGCAAAATGATTACTCATTTTGCTCAAATCCTTTGGGCGTCCAAAATCCAGCCAGAACACCGGCCGTCTCAAAGGAGATCTCATGCCAATCCTCAAGCGGCAAAACCAGTTGCGCCAAACCCGCTGTCGGCAGCGCCTCAATTTCCCCGCCCAGGATTTGTAAAAATGCTTCCAGTCCAGGATTATGACCTACGATCATGACGATTTGGTGAGGGTTGTCAATGGCGCTGAGAATCTCAAAGAAGTCTTCCGGCTCGGCCATGTACAGCTCCCTGGAAAAAATGGTTTCAATATCAGTATCCAGGTTTTCAATGATGATCGCCACGGTTTCCCGAGCGCGCATGGCTGATGAGGAAAGGATTAAGTCTGGGATGAGATCATTTTCCAGGATCACTTTAGCGATGCGTTTTGCATCTTTTTTGCCGCGCTTTTTCAACGGGCGTTCATGATCATTCAGGCTGTCATCTTTCCAGCTTGATTTGGCGTGGCGCAGTAATAACAGGTTCTTCATCCAATTTACTCCTAAATAATTCCAACATGTTTGCAGAAAATAATATCACAGGTTATATGAGGCTGTTGCCGCAACTGCGGCGCGAATATTGGGGATGTTAATTTCCGTTGGCAGGGTGCAATCCGCACCGATGATCAGGTGCATAACCCCAAAATCGTTGATGACCTGGTGGACTTCTGCTTCAATCGCTTCAGACGTGCCATGGACAATCACGCCGCAATTGTCCATGCCACCAAGAATGGCACGGTTAAACAGTTTTTTCCCTGCGGTCAGGGGGATATTATGCGGTGCTGTGGCTGCCCAATTGACGACATCACCGGGATAATTACTGT
>CAZWDG010000036.1:0-10475 GCA_964633075.1 uncultured Candidatus Brevefilum sp. | reverse complement strand
ATATTTTCCATTAGCAGCGGCAGGGGTACTTTGGTCTGTTTTTCATAGGCTCGTTTGGCAACCTTTACCATGCGGGCCTCATCACTTTCAGCCATCAGATCGCCCACTTCTGCTTCAAGATCCGAGATCAGCTGACCGACCTCATCCGAGGTGAGTTTCTCATGCATGATGCGCCCCAGAGCAGCAGATTGCAAGCCACGTTCCTCAACCCCGCCAGGCGGCATGTTAATTTGTTGATCCCATCCCAAAACAGCCATGATGTGACCAAGATCATCAAATTCTGCAGCTAATTCCATGAGCTGTTGCATTTTGGGTGAATATTCCGTTTTTTCAGGCATATTTTTTCCTTATTGTTTTATTAATTGTTTATCATCAGAAAAGAAAATCAGACAATCTTCCAGCGCAGCGGTTTGCCATCTAGAGCAGCGATCACTTCCGAAAGGATGTCATGCCCAGCACGCAGTTGAGCTTCCTTGGTCTGCGCGCCGATGTGCGGCGTGCAGATGACTTTGGGATGCATGACCAGGGGATTTTCGCCGGGCGGTTCTTTTTCAAATACGTCTAAGGCCGCGCCAGCAACTTTTTCGCTTTCAAGCGCGGCCAACAAGGCGCTTTCCTGCAGTACGCCACCACGTGCAGCACAAATGATAACCACCCCATCCTTCATCTGCGTAAAAGCGCCTTCATCCAATAGGTAGTGGGTATCTTCTACGTGGGGGATATGCATGGTGATGATATCCGATTCTTGTAGAAGGGTTTCAAAGCTGACAGGTTGCGCTCCAAAAGCTTTGATTTCGTCTGCTGGTTTAGAAGAACCATAGGTGATGACCTTCATATCAAAGGCTAAAGCTCTCTGGCAGACTGCCTTGGCAATATTGCCGAAGCCGATGATGCCGAGGGTTTTCTGATACAGTTCAGTACCAACCAGCTCTTTTTTGATCCATTCGCCGGCTTTCATATGCGTATCAGCTTTGGGAATCTCCCGGATCAAGCTCAGCATTAACCCCAGGGTCAGCTCCGCCACGGAAATTGTGGTCGCAACCGGCGCATTGACCACGGTGACACCATGTGCTTCAGCGGCTTTCAGGTCAATGTTGTCCACGCCGACGCCCATACGACCAACGACTTTCAGCTTTGTCCCCGCTGAAAGGACTTCCTCGGTGATTTTTGTCCGACTGCGCACGATGACCGCGTCATATTGATCAACGGTTGCCAGCAGCTCTTCTGCCGAAATGCCTTTTCGGTCATCAAGCTCGGCAGCCTTCAATAAATCCTGATCAGAAATTTTTGCCAGCCCATCGGTAAGTAAGATTTTCCACGTCATAACTTAGATCTCTCCTTAATTAAAATATTCGTGAGTGCCAGATTATTTTACCGTATATTTCGGGATATCTGTGGACTGCCCAGCTTAAGACACCGCTTTGTAAGATTATTTGGAAATGAGGATGGGTGGGATAGGCAGTAGAAAGGGGGCTCTAAAGAAATTTGCGTGATGAATAACCTGATCAGCAAGGCAAACCATCAGGGACGACGTAAAACCCTGAGATCATCACGGCGCAGTGTGACCCCTGCCTGATCCAGATGTTCAAGCAGGGCAGCAGCATATTTTCGGCTCGTGTTGAATTTATCCCGCAATTCCGCCAGGGTGATGCTGCCATTTTCTTGGATATGGACGATGACTGCTGAGCGCATATCTTGGTAGACTTCTGGCAGCAAAAGGACCTCCTCGCTTAACTGGACCAGTTGACCGGTTTCAACCAGCGCCGTTAACAAAGGTCCCCCGATGACCTCAACGCATTGCTTTACGGAAGGTGGCGTATAAGGTTGGTCGGTAAATTGTTTGAGAAGGGCATCGATTTGGTCCTGCTGTGATTGAGAAAAGGTCACCTTATGTCCGGACAGGTGGATGATGGCACCGAATTCCTCCAGGCTTTTATTGCGGACCATCCACTTGATCAATGCATCAAAGACATTGGAGGCTAAATTCATTTGTGATTTCATCTGCTCTCGGGGCATCCCCGGTCGTAATGGGTAGCGTTGGTGATAGTCTGCCAAGATTTCTGTCATTTTGCCTGTCAGCAGGGTTAATAAATCCGCTGGAAGCACTAATTGCTCCCCTTTAAGGGAGATCAGGATTCCTTGTTTGAGCAAGGTCTCAGCGGCTTGTTGCGCAGGCTCTGGCTCCATGCCTGAAACTTCGATGATTTTAACCAGGGGCGCGGGGCCTGATTTGTGTGCAGTCTGCAGCAAAATCTCTTCGGGGGTGCCGATCAATAGTTGTTCCAATTCTTCCAGCCGTTTTGGGTTATAACGTTTGTGACGGCGGTTGGGATGAGGGTCCACGATTTGTCCACCACCGATGGTGGCGGGTGGAGACGGACGTCGGATGATAAAACGATCCTGACGGGCGGCAACGATCGGCTCTTGCAACATTAATTGTAAGAAAGCGTCTTGTCCAGGTTCTAGTTCCTGCACCCCCAACACACGCACACGGGCCATCACCTCAGCAGCGCCAAGAAAAAACTTGACTTCAGCATTGTGCGCCAGGGGGGAATCTGCATCGGGTAAGAGTCGGCACCACACATCGATCATCTTTGTGGGCTGGTAAGTTCGAGGATGAACAATGACATTTCCCCGCTCGATCTGGTTGACACGGATGCCGGAAATATTGACAGCGGTACGCCCACCCGGCAGCGCTTTCTCTTCAGCCTGTTTATGCGTTTGCAGTCCCCGAATGCGACCTTCAATACCGGGAGGCAGCACTTCGACCTGTTCTCCAACTGCTAATTGACCATCCATCAAAGTACCCGTGACGATCGTGCCGAATCCTGGCAGGGTGAACACCCGGTCCACCGGCAAACGCGGCCGTCCCAGATCAGGTCGATGTGGGTGACCGGAAAGAACGTCCTGGATCGCCCTCACTAACGATTCCATTCCAAGTCCCGAACGGGCACTTACGCGCACGATTGGCGCTTCTGCCAACACTGTGCCTGCCAATGTGTCTCTCAGGTCCGCTTCGACCAGGTCGAGCCATTCGGATTCTTTGATCAGATCGGCTTTGGTCAGGGCAACCACACCAGCAGGAATCTGCAACAAGTCAAGGATAGCAAGGTGTTCCCTGGTTTGCGGCATAACCCCCTCATCAGCTGCAACCACGAAGAGGGCGGCATCAATGCCTCCGATCCCTGACAGCATGTTCTCAATGAAATCGCGATGACCTGGGACGTCAACAATACCAACCTCTTCCCCATTGGGGAGTTTGAACCAGGCGAAGCCTAATTCGATGCTCATTTCGCGATCCTGCTCTTCTTTTAAGCGATCGGGGTTGATGCCAGTTAAGCGGTGGATAAGGGTTGATTTCCCATGGTCAACATGACCTGCAGTACCAATAACTTGCACGAAGAGCGTCCTGTCTCTTTGTTATTCTTTAAATAGATTGTTGTACGAATCAATCGATTCTCTTAATGTCCCTAAAAGCCCTTGTAAGCGTTTAAGGTCTTCTTTGCCTAACTGTTGAAGTTTGTCCTGCACATTCTCCAACAAATCTTCCAGGTTGGTCAGCCGATCTGCCACACTTTCGATTGTCCGGTTCATTTCGCGATGTTGTTCGTCCTGTGAAATGATGTAATTTGACCAACGTTTTTGATCATCTGATTTGAACGTGGTCCATTCCTGTCGGAAACGGTCTTCGTTTAGGCGTTGAACTTCAGTGATCTCATTTATCCGTCGCTCAAAGCGTTGCGTCACCTCCTCTAAGGCGGCTTGTGACTGCTTGACAGAGCGGTGGGTGTTTTCCAGTCCAGAGATACCTGCCTCCAAGTCAGTTGTAATTTGCTCCATCTTATCAAATCGCTCGGACCAACCTGTAAAGATGCGATCACGTTCTACCTGTGCCAGGTTGAATTTTTCAATAAAAGCAATTTGTGCTTCTCTTCGATTTGATTCCGCATCAACCAGGTCCTTGATCCGAGTTTCAAGTTTGCGCATATTATCATTAACCAGATCCTGTTTTCCCCGTGTTTCATCGTATCTTTTACGAAGCGAGGCGATTTCACCTTGAATATCTGTGATGCGTTTGGTATCCTGGCGACGATTTTCATCCATCATCCGAAGTGAACGTTTATATTCCTCATCAAAATGACTTATCTCACTGACCTCAGTCTTCAATTCTTCAGCCATCCGGGCAAGCCTTATATCCTCCTCTGTGCGCTCTTCCACGGCTTTTTTGATGTCCAATTCCTCAAGATCCCGGATTCTCTTTCTTAAGGAGGATAAATCCTCATTGAAGTCACTGATTTTTTGTTGATTCCGGCTTGATTGAAGAAAATATTCCTGAGCCGAATCCTTAAATTCTGCCATTTGCCGCCCCATTTCCCCCCGCAAGCTGCCGAGATCCTGTTCAAATTGATCAAAACGAACGATCAGGGTGTTTAATCGTGTAATTTCGCTTTCCAGGTCTGCCACCCTGGTGCAGAGAGCAGCATTCTCAGTATCAAAGGCTTCCAATTTGCTTTGTAACGAAGCGATGATCGTTTTATCAATACGCCGTTCATTATCCAGCCATTCCACGCGTCTTTCTAGTTGTTCTCTATCAACTTGTTTATCCATTGCTTTCACCTATCAATGTCGGGGTTAGAAAAAACCCAAATTACACTGGGGTTCATGATGATTATCATTGTTAGAATTATACACAATTACCATCTTTCTTGCTCAATACGGGTGTTTCTACTCAGGCAATCCTGCTGCTGAAGCGTAATGCTGGCTGAGTAGTCCCATACGGGCAATAAATATGAAGTGTGAACCATTAACCGTTTATCGCAATTGTGCAAAAGCGGTCAGGGTCTCCACGATCCAATTCAGGAGAGGTTGAGGAAAAATACCCAAGATGATGAGGATTAGAATCATCATAATAACAGGTAGAAATTCAAGAATCTTTTCTGAGAGTCGCCAAGTTTGATGTGAGTCCGTATCCATCGGTGCAACCAGATGTGACAATACACGAAGAGTGAACAAAAAGAGACCAAGGCTCCCAATGAATCCCCATATCCCAATGGCTTTTTGTACTTCAAACGCGGCGGTAAGTAGAGAAATTTTAATTGGAAATGCCCCAAGTAACGGCAAACCAGCCAGGCTCAATTGAGCCAATAGTAAGCCAGCCGAAAGAATCGGGTAGCGCCGGGCAAAACCCTGAATGGATTTTAAGTCCAACCCCTGGGTATGGTTTTCGATCATCGTGAGCATGTACCCCCACAACCAGAAACCCAAGGCGCGAGCAGGGAAAAGCAACATCATCCATTTAAGTCCCCCTTGTTTGACCAGACCAATAGCAAGTAAAGAGAAACCAGTTTCTGTTAAGACAGAAAATCCGAAGGCGCGTTTCAGATTATCTTGAAGTCCAGTCCAAAAACCGCCCATCACGATCATGAAAACACCAAATAATTGGAGGATCTCATTCAACCTTGGCAAAGTCCGAAGAAAGGTGTACCGATCGAAGAAATTCAGGCTGAAGACTAAAACCGTTGTTGGAAGGATGAACATTAAGAAGCTGAAAACGTTGGGATTGCTGCTCTGACTGACCATTGGCACCCAGCTATGAAACGGAAACACACTCAACCAAAGTGCGATCCCTAGTCCTAAAAGGACCACCGATTGCCCAATCAATGGACTATCAACCGGCAGCGTTTCTACACCCGTCAGCAGCCATCCAGCGATCAGAATAAGGGGTAGCGCAAGGGTCTGCAGCGTCAGATAGCGCAAAATGCTGGATTGGTTTTGGCCTCCTGCACCCGAAAGCATCGGAATGGAAGCCAGGACGGCTGTTTGAATCAACAATGCTGCGTAAAGAAAGGGTTCCACACCTAAAGCGGCTGTTAACAAGGCTGTGATCACCAGGCTGATAGGGCGAAAGGATTTTGGGGTACCTGACAGGTTACTGCTCAAAGCCCATAAACCAGTCATTGCATAGATAAAGGCGATGAATGGCAAAATCTCGTATGATAGACTAATTTGCCGCCCAAGGATTTCCAAACTCTCAACAAAAGAGATCATAATTGGACCAAGGGACAGGGATCTATCTTCAGGGAAAAATCCCGCCAGCAGGGCTAAGCCAAAGGCAGTGGCGCTGGTGAGTAGAACACCTAACAGGGCGCGTCGATGAAAGACCCCCACAATGACGGCGATGATGATCGGAAGCACAACCCAAAGAAGAGGTGTGTTGAGGATCATTGGGTTTCCTCCTCATCCAAAGGTTCCCCTTCCTCGCTGGGTGTTCCCAATAAAAAAACCCCAACTGACGCCAGGCTCAAGTTGACAATGACCAGCAACCCGGTCAACAATGTTGAGCGCTCCAAGCTGGCATGAATCACCTCAAAACCCGAGAGAAAACTGAGCAAGCTGATGATGGTCAGGTATGGTTCAGCATTGGTGCCAAGTTGCATCAGTGACATTCCGAGTAACATTAATCCGCCCTGGATAATAAGGAGATCAACGCGGGGGAAGACAGCACTCTGCAATCTGGGCGCGAGAACAAAAATTACCAGGATCACCAACAGCCCTGCTATGCCGCGGAAGAACAGGCTGGAGGGGGGCTCCGTCGAGGGTTCGGTTCTCATTTGGCGCAGGCACGTGAGTGCAATCGCTGTGGTCGCCATCCAACCCACGATCAATTTCACGGCAGCCATGCCAATTGGCCAGGAAAGGTTAACAAGCAGGAAGGCAGCCAGGTATTGAACGGCAAGAGCGCCTGCGTTGACTCGCCAATCGCGAAAGATGAGGATGATCATCGATGTGATCACAATCAACACAAAAGCCAGCGTGGACAAGGCTTGCATCTCAGTTGGTTCCTCCACCAGCTAAAATAGAAATCAATAGGACCAGCAAGAGAACAGTCCAGAGGATTCCCCCCTCACTTTCCAGGATGATGGAAAAACCCCTCAAAACGGTGCCCAAAAATTTGCTAAGTTGCCATATCAGCCAATAAAGCCATTCCAAACGAAAAATCCTTTCCAGGCGAGGAAGGAGCCAATCAAGGATTTTTGCGAGTCGGCTGCTGGCTGGAAGATGAATATAAGGTGAGGAAATACCCATCTTTCTCACCAACAAGGCTATCCCAATGATCAGCAGATTGCTGACCAGTGCTAACCACCAGACACCAACTGTGAGTGAGCCCGGCCAGCCGATCAATCCCATGGTCACAATGGCCTGAATGATGATAATCAAGCCTAGAGGGTAGACTAAACGTGCCCAGGATTCTAACGCGCCCACTTCACCACCGGGTTGTAAAATCCGATATCGATAGCCGAGGATCATAATGATGTGGGTCAGGATAAACAGGACAGTCCAGGGGGTAAATCCATTGGCAAGCAAACCTGACCATCCGCTGGCTAGGGGAGTGAAGGGCAAACCAATCAAACCAATCAGCCCGAAATAAAGTAAGAAATTCATGCGTTGGATACGCGGTGAATAGAGAAACAGGAGGCTGCCTGGAAGGATCAGAGCCACACCCCAGGCAAGGCTGGCGGATGGTGCGCCATTGAGAACGGTTGCTATCGCCAGTGCTGCCCAGGCGGTAATCCATAAAGGACGCCCTTCAATCTCATCTTTTGCTGAAAGCCATCGAAAAGCTGAATAAAGTGCAGCAATAGATAGCATCCCCTGGAAAAGGGGGATCCAACCAACCAGATCGGGGGGGATAAGGTCAATCGGTAAACGCGCCAGCAAACTCAAGCTGGAAGCAACAGGAGCCAGTCGAATGAGATTTCCCGCGCCTCGGCGCAGCTTTGGTTCCTCTAAGAATGGCAGGCTGAGCGGAAAGGCACCCAATCGTAGTCCAGCTGCTAAAAGAAAATAAAACCCTGCGTTTTGTGGAATCTGTGTCAGATCAAAGCGGGCATTCGTTTGCCATCCCTGAACGGTCGCTAAAAAAAGCATTAAGACGGATGCGGTGCGAACGCCATAAGCAAGGATAATTCGCTCTAAATATGGGTCAATACCCTCAAGCCGGAGGAAATAAAGGAGCTCAACCAGGTCCACGATGACCCAGGCTGCCATCAGCATCAGGCTGGTGCCGGATTGCAGGGCCAGCAGTCCAAGCGCAGTAATTGCCAGGCTGACAGACCAGGATAGGGGCGTGCTGTCATAACGTGTTCGGGCGGCATCCGTCAGGATAACCGCCAGTGCTACGGTGATTAAAGCCAGTGCATAAGGCCAGGCGTTGTAATCCAACAAGAGTGAAAACGCCCCTGTCAGGTTGAGATCGGATCCGCCCCAATTGAGTACATCAAGGGTGGTTGGCAGGCGTAAACGCAGGATGAAAATGGTTAACCAGGCCGCAATGGATGCCCCTGATGCTATTAACCAGCTCGTCCCAAATTTCGGACGAATTCGATCAAGGATGAAGATGGCAAACGCTGCCACCAAAAGGAGCCCGATGGGCAAGAGTAAGATCATAAATGTGTATTAATCCCTATTAGAGGATTTCGCCCTCATGACGGTATAGATAGTGCCCCATACCTGGTTTGCCATACCAATGCTCACCGTCGACAATCTTCTGTCCACGCAGAAAGACCGTCACAGGGAAACCTTCAAGCCGCCATCCTTCGTAGAGGTTGTAATCTGTTCGGTGCTTCACTACGTCGATACCATAGGTAAGCTCCTGATCAGGATCCCAAATGGCGATGTCAGCATCTGAACCGGGGAGCAAAGTGCCTTTCCGAGGATACAGACCGAAGATCTTGGCGGGGTTGGTACACATCATGGCGACAAATTGGTTGGGGGTCAGCCGCCCGCTACCAACGCCATGGGTCCACAGGATGGGCATCCGATCACCGACGCCAGGCAACCCATTAGGGATCTTGGAGAAGTTGCCTTTCCCTAATTCCTTGCCGGGGATAGCGATTCTTTCACCTTCATATTCGATGGGCGTGGTGCCGTCATAAAAGAAAGGGCAATGATCTGTGGAGACCACCTGAATGATCCCATCCTCAAGACCCTCCCACAGGCGGGTATTATCAGCCGGTGTGCGCATGGGCGGTGAACAGATCCATTTGGCACCATCTTCTCGCCGCAGGTCGTCCTCCACAAAGAACAGGTATTGTGGGCAGGATTCCCCCATCATGTTCAGACCGTGATCGCGGGCATAAGCCAGTTGGTCTACCTCACCAGCGGTATTCATATGCACCAGGTAGAGGGGCGCATCACCAGCCTGGGCGGATAAGGCGGCGGCACGCAGGGCGGCTTCAACAGCCCCCCAGGCAGGTCGCGTTTTGGCGTGAAAAACGGGGTCTGTGTTGCCGGCTGCCAGCGCTTCATCAACAAGGATATCAATCACATCGCCGTTTTCTGCGTGGACGAGGGTCAACATGCCGGCGGATTTTGCCAGTCGCATGACGCGGAAAATTTCTCCATCGGGCAAACGCAGCCGGTTATTGTAAGCTGTAAAAACCTTTAAGCTGGTGATGCCCAGGTCGGGCAAAGTAAAAATCTCCTTGGCGACATGCTGGTCAAAACGGGTGATGTTCATATGGAAGCCAAAATCAACCGATGCTTTGGGGTCCGCCTTGGCGTGCCAGCGTGCAATGTTTTCCTCGAGGGTTCCCTCGTCCTGGGGTACGAAGTCGATCACGGTGGTCGTGCCGCCAAAAGCGGCTGCTTTACCACCGGTGTAGTGATCGTCGGACGAGATGGTGTCAAACATGGGCAGGTCCAGGTGGACGTGGGCGTCCACGCCACCGGGCAGGATGTATTTCCCCTCAGCGTTGACCTCTTCTGCGTTGGGATGAGAGAGTTCCTGACCGATCAGGCTGATTTTTTCGCCTTCGATCAGGAGATCCGCTTTGAAGGTTTCGCTGGCAGTGATCAGGGTGCCGTTCTTGATAAGGATGGTCATAGGAATCACTCCTGTTAGATAAATGAATGTTCCATCTTTAAAATAATTCTAGCAGATATTATTGGGTTTGGTTTAGCAAATAAAAGCACAGAATAGCATTTGATCATTCGGTCTTCTGGGCTGATTAACTAAAAACGTGTTCAGGGATTCGTGTCAGGTTTATAGAAGTCAGTATATAATTTCCAAAATTAGGTGGATCAATGATAGAGTATCCTGAAAACAGGGTCAAACCCGAGTCCACGAAGTATTTCACTGATATGTTGATAAATATAGAAAATCTTGACAGTAGGGGCGGATCTCCGCGTCTGCCCTGCGTAGCGCCCTTCGAGTCGTTTAGCACTCTTTGATCAGGGCGACCACTGCCCCTTCGGGGGCTAAGGCAGGGTCGCCCCTACGTGTTGATATATTATTGAGATTATTTATTTGGAAACGAATGATCACTGGCGTTTGGAAACGGATTTAATAACCATTAATTGTTTTTCAATACCCTCTATGACTTGATTGACATATTTTTTGTTTGGGGTATGATCATTCCTGAAGTGAAGTCAGTTTTGGTAAAGGTGATAACCGTCCAGACTTGCGGAGACTG
>CAZWDG010000035.1:0-10510 GCA_964633075.1 uncultured Candidatus Brevefilum sp. | reverse complement strand
GAGGACAGATCCTGAAACCGTCCAGGCGATTGAACAAAAAGATCTGGTCGAATTTTATCAACGCACCTTTGGACCCAAGGGGATGTTGGTGGTCATTGTCGGCGCTGTCGAACCTGAGACTGCCGTCAAAGCTGTGAGGGAAAGCCTGGGCACCTGGGAAAATGCTGATCAGTTAAGCTTTCCTGAAATTCCACCTGCCAGACCGCTTAAAAAACAAATCAAAAAAAACCACACCATTCCAGGAAAATTCCAGGCCGATATCGTTATGGGAGGGCTCGCGCCAAACCGGCTCGACCCCGACTATCATGCCTTACGGATTGGCAACAATATCCTGGGAGAATTTGGGATGATGGGGCGCATCGGTCAAAGGGTGCGCGAGAACGCTGGCCTGGCTTATTATGCCACATCCTCCCTCAGCACCGGTTTAGGACCTGGAACTTGGGAGATGATCGCTGGGGTTAATCCACAGAATATTGACCAAACCATCGAGCTGATCAAAGATGAGGTTAAAATATTTATCTCCGAACCGGTCTCCGATGAAGAATTGGCGGATAGTAAATCCTTTTTTCTCGGACAAATGCCCCTCATTCTAGAATCCAACAGCGGGGTAGCAGTATCGCTCATGAATATGGAACGCTTTAATTTAGGTCTGGACTATTTTATAAACTATCCCAAATTGATCCTGGCGATCAGCGCAGAAGACATTTTGCACGCCAGCCAAAAATATCTCCACCCAGATCGGTTAGGGATTGCCATTGCCGGGCCTTGAGGTGAAGAATATGATCCTGCGCAGCGGTGTTGACACCATTGAAATTTCACGTTTAGAAAAAATTCGTCCTGCCATTCGTGAGCGATTTATTGCGCGCGTCTTCACGTCACAAGAGGCAACTCAAGCCCGTGATCGGAACGAGGTACTCAGCGGCTTATTTGCCGCCAAAGAAGCGGTTTCCAAAGCCTTGGGCACCGGGATCGGCCGTGTGGGCTGGCAAGAGATCGAGATCCTGCACCTGTCCACCGGGCAACCTATCCTCCATCTGCATGGTCAGGCGCAAATGGTTGCGAAGGAACTGGGATTGAGAGAATGGTCCATCAGCATCAGCCACGATCGCACCAAAGCCATCGCGATCGCCATTGCAATTGGGGATTGAGGTGCCCCTGGAAGACCACTCAGGCACTTGCGGTTGGTTGTGGGGGTTGAACGCCAATCCAAAAATGATGCGGGATGATTGAAATATTAGAACACACCTTGACCCTTCCCGTCTCAGCTTTTGTCTCCGGGATCATGCTGGGATGCACAAAGCACAGGTTGGGATCTTCCCCATACTTATGTTTATAATAAGCTGCTGCTTTGTTCACTTTGCTTAATAGATCAGATTTAGGGTCGTTATCAAACCATAACATGCCGATATCCATATCATCCTCCTTTTTAACTCAATTCCCTAGTAGAGGGATCCGATAGGTCATCCAACCCGGATCAGACCAGACTCGGAAGACCCCTGGTTCCAACACCTTCATCCTGGAACCCTCTTGCAAGGCTGCACTCCTTAGCAAGGTCAAATTTGTAAGATGGCTCCTTGTGCGCACCCGTCCAATGATGCGTGTGCGGAACGTCTCCACCCAGTATCGCAATCCTGCAGCCAGGCCTGAGTTGATTGCCGCCACCAACCAGATATTGGATTGAGAGCCATACGCCAACAACCAGTGTAAGTTGACCTGCGCTTCATAACTAAGTTCCTCCACAAAATTAAAATCATCCAGGATAAATAAAACCACAGGCTTTTGATGTTGACCCTCTCGTCTGGCTTCCGCCAGCTCAGTCAGTGACTGAATGGTCCGCTCTGCCCGGTGATCGTACCAGGCTTGACAGCTTTGGACGTAATCCTGGCGTAGATCATCATGTAAAAATCCCTCCCATTCATCGGGTTGATGCGTCAGGATCACGATTTGAAGTTCATCAGATTGATTTGTTCGGCAAGCAGAATCGACCATCACCTGGAGCTGATGGGTCTTTCCGCAACCCCGATCCCCGCCGATCAAGATCGCGCCAATCGCAGGATCAGCCAAGGTCATCAACAAGGGCAGACCATCCATGCAACAGCCTAGCAACAGGGAGTTTGAAGGGACTGTCTTTTTGGTGGTTAATAATTTGCCGACAGTAATAACATCTTTCAAATTGCGCATCCTATTAGCCAGCGGTGATAGCTGGATTTTGCGCCTGAATAAACCTGGCATCCAACCCAGGTAAGATTTTGTCCCAGTAACGAAAAGATTCGTTGTGCTCATTTAATGCTCCTTCTTATAGAATAGAACTTATGTTCTAATTATACAGAACTTTTGTTCTATTGTCAAGAGGGATTGGCAAAAACCGCCCAACATGCAACCCACCAAAATCAGCCTAACCAATCCATAGACTCATTCGAGTGCACTGGGATATTTTCCCTTTCAAAACCCAGATTGGATACCCACAAAAATGCATTTTATGGTATAAACGTCTTTGTCAAGATGGCGCTGGCAGGACCACAACTTGACCCATCATGAAAACAGGGGACCAACAACTCAATACAGGAAATCAAGCGGCTGAATCTCATCCTGACCAATGGACGAGACGACGAGGTGGAGGTTCCTCCCTGCAAAGGGAGTGCTAACCCGGATACGGGAAAAATCGACCGATCAGCGGAAGCCTCCTGGGCCTGAGCACGGGTCCAATTTTTCCAATTTTTACATGGATGCTCAAAACTGGATGGTGACATACAGGACAAAGCTACCATAGTGGCACACAAGCTTTGCGTGCTTGTTTATGGTGATTGTTCCAGTTGTTTAAACGCTGTGCGCCTATCAATCAGCAACATTTATTCGATAATAGGAGGTAGGCATGTCCGGTGATGATGTTATTACAAGGATCAAAGAGGATGAGATCCAATTTATTTCGTTTCAGTTCACAGATGTGAATGGGGTGGTTAAAAGCGTCGATGGACCCTTGAACCAGGTTGAACGGGCGCTGAACGAGGGCATCTGGTTTGATGGATCATCCGTAGAGGGTTTTGCCCGTATCCAGGAAAGTGATATGCACCTGGTGATTGACCCCGACACCTATGCCATCTTGCCATGGACGCCCAAGGAGATGCGCCGTGCTCGGGTTTTGTGTGATATCTATTTGCCCAATGGAAATCCTTTTACAGGAGACCCACGCGGTGAGTTAAAGCGCCGTTTGGCTGAGCTGAAGACGGAAAGAGGCTGGATCTACAACGTCGGTCCAGAGCCAGAATTCTTCCTGTTTTTACAAAATGGCAAAGAGACCATCCACCCCGTCCCACATGATGTGGGCGGATATTTTGATTTCTCAGCCAATGACGAAGCTGTTCAGGTGCGCACGGAGTTGATGAGTGCCCTTAGCGACATGGGGTTGGAAATCGAAGTGGGTCATCATGAAGTTGCCCTGGGACAGCATGAGATCGACTTTCGCTTCGCTGACGCGCTAAAAACAGCCGACAACGTGCTAACCCTGAAATACGCTGTCAAAGCGATTGCGGCGCAGCATGGGCTGATTGCCTCCTTTATGCCCAAACCGGTTTTTGGCATCAACGGCTCGGGGATGCACTGCCACCAGTCGATCTTTAATCTTGCCGGAGAAAATCTTTTTTATGACGAAGCAGATCCCTTTTACCTATCATCCCTCGCCCATCAATTCATCGCGGGACAGCTCAAACACGCCAGGGCGCTATCAGCGATCGTGGCACCCACGGTTAACTCTTATAAAAGGCTGGTGCCGGGATACGAGGCGCCTGTTTATATAGGATGGGCACAGGTCAACCGCTCAGCATTGATCCGGATTCCTCAGCCAGTTGGTAACAAACCAGAAACCGTTCGCTTAGAGCTGCGTTTCCCTGATCCCTCATCCAATCCTTACCTCGCATTCAATGCCATGCTGGCTGCGGCTTTAGATGGGATCGACACCAACTTGGTCTGTCCTGAGCCCCTGAACCAGCTGAATGTCTATGAGCTTTCAGATGAATCCCGTCGCGATTTGGGCATCAATATGTTGCCCGGGTCTTTATTTGAAGCCCTGGCCGCGTTTGAGGCGGACATGCCCCTCAAAATTGCCCTTGGCAAGAGTCTAACAGATGCTTTCCTCAAAGCACGGTATGCTGAGTGGGAGGAATTCCGCACCAGCGTCACGGATTGGGAGCTGTCACGTTACCTGACAACAGCATAAAATCGCTAAAATATGATCTCTAGATGAACTGTCGCAACTTATCGACAAATTTTTTTCGTAGAGACGTTGCCCAAAGTGCCGAGAACACGAAGGCGAGCAACGTCTCTACGCTTATCCGGGTATCTACCACTGATCAGGTACACAACAAACAAGAAAAATGCAGATTACAGACAGCACTCGTCTACGTGATTAATCACGCTCACGCGTAGAGACGCACCGCTGGTGCGTCTCTTCGTTCCCAAACCAGTAATAATTGTATGCATAAGCCTAGTGCTCTCCTGTACCTGCCCTGAGGAGAAACGACCTAAAAGTTGAATCGACAAACCATTCGTAGAGACGTTGCAAGCAACGTCTCTACGTTAATCCGGGTGTTTTACGTTGAACAGGTACTTATAAAACAAAAAACATCATAACGGTGTAAGTCGGTGCCTACCGAAGAACACAAGAATTTATACCACCCCACCTAATGGCAACGCATAAAAAGGCACCAGCATCTCCTCCTGGCTCAAGCCTCCGTGTCTTCCCGCCATGAGATTGGGCTTGGGTGCCCACCACAAATAGGCATCGCCCCTCGCCACAGCAATTAAATCGCCAAGACGATCGTTCACATTTGCTTTGAACGGACCCTTGCCAAACAAACCACTTTCCAGAACAGATATGGAATCCAGTAAAATAAACTCATCCGGCCAGGTTTTCGTAAAATAATCCCGGAGGGAGGCTTCTTTGCCGGGTTTGAGATACAAAAAAGCTAAACGGTTTTCACAGGTAGGCTGCATTACCAGGCAATCCATCAACTCAGGATGGTTAGCCAGGTCATATTTTGACTGATGGGGCGTCGCTATCGAACCGTGATCAGCCGTCAGGATCATCAGCGTATCCTGTGCCCCCTGCTGTGTGAGATTCTGCAAAAATGCCTTTTCTAACAAATCTGAAAACACCTCAAATTGATATGCTACCCGAGGATTCCCAGCATTATAGCGGTGCATCAAGGTGTCCACGTCGCTGTAATAAACATAAATATACTCTCGCTTCCCGGGACGGCGGTTGATCAGCTCAGCCAGACTCAGAAATAAATCCGCCTCGTCAAAATAGGGATGAATATCCACATCTACCATTTGCATCGTAGACAGCCCCGAACGAGCAATCGATGCCTGCATAAACGCTGAGGATTTTACACCCTGTTGAAGGAGATGCGTCCCCAGAAGCGGTTTGTTTAAGAAATTGCTAGGAGAAAAGCCAGACCGCACTAATCCACCCATGTCACTTTGCGCATTGGCGGGGGAATGATAAATATTGTTCATCACCATGCCGAATTCCTTCGCCCACATCTCAAACCCGATGATCCCATGCGACGCCGGACCCTCACCCGTCCACAGGGTAGTCAGGGCGGAGGCGGTTGTGCTGGGGCAGATGCTGGTGAGCGGCGTGTAAACAGCTTGCGCTGAGTATTTTCCCCAAAGCAAGTCATTCTGAGGGTGTCTCATCCGCTCAAACAAATTCAAATCCAAGGCATCCACAAGAAAAAGCACGATTTTCTTAAAGGAACCCTCAATCGCATCGGTAACCACTGCATTCAGGGGCGGGTTGCCAAAATCGGTCCCTGTGAGCCATTTGCTGATCGTACAGGGAATGTTGACCAGTGAGTAGCCATCATAAAAAGGCAAAATCATCTCTTTATCAAGCGGAAGAGATCCAATTCGATGGCTGAGAATTTTAGACATTACCTGCGGCGAAAGATCTGGCATGTGCACTCCTTATTATTCCTTACCTATGATACTATAATCCAAGAAGAAGGAAGGATTGCAAGTGAGACGAAAACGCCACCCTACCACACCAAGAAAGATTTCCTTGATCCTGGGCTTACTAATCCTGGGTTGTACAGCTTGCACGCAGTCACAAAGCCTAACAGACACCGTTACACCATGGACAGCCACACAAACGTCTTCCGTAACCTTCTCCCTAAGATCGCTTTTACCATCCCCCACACACAACCCACCGACGATCACGCCATCCCAAATAGTCACACCTGGACCTTCCCCTACCAGCACAATCCTCCCGCCGTTAACCTCTCACAGCTGGCGGGCAGGGCCGATCATGATTGAACTGTCTCAAATAAGCGCTGATCCGCTCAGCCCAGTTCAGTTTACGCCCTATTTTATTTTGTACGGCGATGGACTGATGATTATCCGTTCCTGCGAGGCAGGGGAATGTCGCTTTCTCCAATCCTATCTTGAAGAGGGGCAACTCTGCCAGTTGATCAACGCCATCGACCGGACTGGTTTCCTGGACGTGCAACCACAAGCCGCTTCCGTACCAGAAGGTTCTGGTAACCTGGTGCGGCTGACCGTCCGTATTTATCAAGAAAACAGAGTGGAAATTCCCGATCTCGACCGGTGGGTGGAAACGCCGAACTGGTATGAAGCAAACATGGGTTGCCTCAATTGTTTTGACCCTCCCCTAATTGACCCGGGCATCATCGCCCTTTATCGCCTGTTGACGACCTACCCAAGCACTGATTTTGCTGGTATGAATGCCGATCGCTTGGCGGTATGGCTCTCCCCCCCTGTCATCGCCGGAAAGCCCCAAACCTGGGATGAGAATTTGATCTCGCTTCAGGATTTAGCCATCGACGCCATTTGCCCAGGAGATTCCTCTCAAAGGCAAGCGATCATTCTTGAGGGTCCGATGGCGTTCTCAGTCTCCAGTTTTTTATCCAACCAAAACACCTCTGCGCCGATTTTTACAGACGGAAAGATGACCTGGCAGGTTACAAGCCGCTGGCTGCTGCCATATGAAATGCCGGGGTCCTGCCAAGATCATCCTGGGATGCTCCTCCCTGAAGAATATCCTGAGATCCTCTGGCAGTGTGAGCCCGGTATGGGCGCCATCCCCACATCCACAGCAACCATCACACCAACGCCAAGCATCACCCCCACACCCCTGCGATAAAACTCACAGGTCGAATACCGCTTCAGCAGACAGCCAGAACATATCGCGACGGATCTCCTGGCGAGAATTCCACTTACGACCGTCCCAGGCGCCCGGGATCACGGCATCGCCACCATATAAGATTTGGCCAAAAACGACCTGGCGAAATTGTGCGACCGCAAAAAAAGCCGCGGCTTCCATTTCCACCGCCAGGCAGCCCTCTTCAAGGTAAGTGGCCAATTTCCCCGGTGTTTCCCGATAGATGGCATCCGTTGTCCATGTCTTGGTGCGGAGATAGCTGATCCCGTGTCGCGTCAACACCTCCTCGATCACCTCCAGGGCATGGGGATTCATCGTCACCTCACGCGCTGGCGGAAGGTAATGGTAAGAAGTCCCCTCATCACGCAGGGCAGCCGTTGGCACAAGCAGGTGCCCGACGGCGATCTCCTGATCCAATACGCCGCATCCGCCACAGGCGATAAACTTTCGACAGCCTCGCGCGATCATCTCTTCCAACAAGCCGATCGCAAGGGGCGCACCGATACCAGGGTGGAAAAACGTCAAACGCTTTCCTTCTACCTCGAGTTCATAAAGCGGATGCTGTCCTATCTCAGAGATGGAATTAGCAACCACATGGGCACCCTTTTCTTCAACCAGCCAGGCGATCACCTCTGCGAAAAAACAGATCACACAGTATTCAGGCACGTCCATCGGCCGAATCAATCGATTGGGTTCAAGGATCGCTGCGCGCTCATGATCATATTCCAAAATCGGGTAAGCTTCTTTTTTCATCATGTTTTCGACCTCCAATCAACCAAGGAGAATGCTTCAAATGAGAGAGGACAAGCCGTGCAAACCTGATCACAAAGTTTGGTGCCACGTAACAAGTATATTCGTTTTCCAAAGGTTGTCCGTTTTTACTTGGATCCAATTTAATCCTTCTAAACGACTGAACAGGATGCCAGAACAGTAACCCACTGCCGTCAGGTTGCAACCTCAAATTGGTCAAGACCTAAACTCTGGTGTAAAATGAGACTTACCGAACAGCAGTCCGCATTATCAGGATGATTGATATGTCAGATACGGCACCCCTAAATGAGTCAAATGAACCTTCTCTCGTGAACCTTCAATTTGGCCAGGAAATAGAGATGGAGGAATCGGGATTTTCTTTCCAACCGATTCTTGGTTTTGAGCTGGAAATTGATGGCTCGGTATATATGTATTCCGAAGGGGGCAACCTGGAGATTTTCATGGTGGGTGGTGCGTTAGATGAAGATTGTTCGATCGCAGAACTCAATAACCAACTTGCAGCTGATTTTATGGAAAATGTTGGGGACTATGATCTCATTGAGGCTGGCACCGACACCCTCCAAGGGATTACAGGATTTCTCAATCAGATTCATTTCAATGACGGTGAAGAGGAAGGCTATGGGCATGCACTGATCTGCAGTCCCTATGTCAACCAGTATTTTTTCATCCTGATGATCGCCAATCTGGGGTATTGGGACAATCAAGGACAAAGCCTGTTCAATGCTATCAAATCTCACCTTCGCTTTCAACCCCAATTCAAACCGGAAATTTTGGAAAAAGGAAACGGCAAACACCCAGACCTGACAGTTGAAACTTACGACTCGATCGCACCTGAGGATGATTTCATTCTCACCATTGAAAAGGGGGATGTATCCTTGCTCCTAGCAGCCAGGGCGGTTACAGGGGATCAGCAAATTTCCATCACAGAGATCGTCGCACCCGGTGAAAAGCAGCTTTACCATTTTGATCCAGGCTCAGGCGCATTTTCAAGCACTCTTTGTGATCAGCCATTAATCGGAGACCATAGCGAAGTGTGTTTTCTTCATCCACGCGGGTCTCATCAGTCCCTCATGCCAGGGGATTATCGTTTCAGCTTTGCCACAAGTTCAGGCGGACCAATTGACGAAATTCAGATCATCATCCGCTCCGGACGGGCTTTAGGGGCGCAAATGTTTGATCTGAATCTCTGGTTTGCTATGGGAAGTACGTTTGTCCTTGATGGGGATACGCTCGATCAATATGGAGCCAAAATTCGTTCGGCGCTGGAAATACGCCTGGCGCCGTTTAATTTTGCCCCAGGTAAAATTGAATGCTTCCATGCAGCACCGGATGAATTGGAGAGCTTTTCTTCCATCAACCTCGATTCAGACCTTGCTGACTGCAGTTACATGATTTCTGAGATTGTCAACAACGAACGAGCGTTGAACATCGGTCTGGTCGACACGATCGTAAAAGGGTCTCCACCTCACCTTACAGATGTGGAGGCTTTCAGCAGCGGCTCACCCGGTATGATCCTGTCGCCATCATCCCCACACGCCTGCATTCTCATCAGATGGCCGGCTTATCAAGAGGATATACTCAAATTAGCGGATGCAATCATTCAACAGCTGATCATTTTCAGCGGCGTTGATATCAAAGACGCCCAGCAACCGGATGAGGTCTCGTCCCTGACAATAAATCGAGAATTAGCCTGGCGGCTCAGGCGTCACCCGCTCTTTTATGACGCCAGCTGAGGTCCAACCTCAATCCAATCGATTGATTTTTCCCCCTCAAAACGCGTTTGCATGATGGCGTATGCCTGAGGATTGTTATCCACCAGGATAAACTGTCGTCCCAGCTCAAGACAAACCACCCCAACTGTGCCACTGCCCGCAAAGAAATCTAAAACCAGGTCTCCAGGATTTGACGAAGCAGCCACAATCCTGCGTAAGACGCCCAGAGGTTTTTGAGTTGGATAGCCCGTTTTCTCCTTGCTGTTCGTCCCCACGATCGTATGCCACCAGGTGTCCGTGGGGAATTTCCCCTGCCGGGCTTTCTTATCTCCGACTAGTCCCGGCGCCATATACGGGATACGATCCACCTCATCCCGGTTAAAGGTATAGTGCTCAGGATCCTTGACGTACACGAGGATGTTATCGTGTTTTGCCGGCCAGCGATTTTTTGAGCGCCCGCCAAAATCATACGCCCAGATGATCTCATTCAAAAAAGACTCCCGCCCAAAGATCTCATCCAGCAGGATTTTACAATAATGCACTTCCCGATAATCGATGTGAAAATAAAAACTCCCATCAGATTTCAGGATGCGATACGCTTCTTGCAGTCGAGGTTCAAGAAATCCCAGATAATCATCAAAATAATCCCGATAAGCCCGTTGGCTGATGACCGTAGTCTGGTAACGATTGCCGCCAAAGCCGACCCGATCCCCGTGTTCATCTTTTTCGACGCTGATTTGTTTGCGCGCTTGCGCTTTACCGGTGTTGAAAGGGGGATCGATATAGATCAAATCCACGCTTTGATCTGCTAAAGCAGCCAGAACCTCTAAATTATCACCAAAGAAAA
>CAZWDG010000034.1:505-10694 GCA_964633075.1 uncultured Candidatus Brevefilum sp. | reverse complement strand
GGGTGACCTTTTTCCCTTGAGGGTGTTATAACGACATCCCGTGCAAACCTTGATTTAGCAAAACTCCCCTTCGGGAAGGGAGAGGAAAATGTTGCCCAATCCTAAAGAAAATTACCTCACCGGTAATGATCATCCGTCTCCAGGGAGGCTAAAAAACGCAGCCTAAAGGCTGCACTCCTTAATAAGATTTAATAAGATGGGGAAACCCTCACCCTGCCGCGTTTTCCTCCTCTCCCTTGCGGAGGGAGAGGATTGAGGTGAGGGTGACCTTTTTCCCTTGAGGGTGTTATAACAATATCCCGTGCAAACTTTGAATTGACATTTAGCCCATTGGGAAGGGAGAGGAAAATGGTGTCCAATCCCAAAGAAAATCACCTCACCGATAATGATCATCCGTCTCCAGGGAGGCTAAAAAACGCAGCCTAAAGAAGCCACTCCTTAATGGGATAAAGGGGCTGAGGACAACCTCAGTCCCTCGTTTTACTCAACATAATCCAGGAGATAGTCATAGCCCTCGGCTTGCATCTCCTCATAGGGGACGAAGCGTAATGCAGCACCGTTGACGCAGTAACGGGTGCCACTCGGCGAGGTGGGATCATTATAGAAAACATGTCCCAAATGCGAGTTGCCTGCCCGACTGCGGACTTCGACGCGCCGCATGCCTAAGGTGTTATCCTCCAGCAGCCTGACGGTATTCTCATCAATCGGCCTGGTAAAGCTTGGCCAGCCCGTACCGCTTTCAAATTTATCGCTTGAGGAGAATAAAGGCTCCCCGGTCACCACGTCTACGTAAATCCCCGGTTCGTGATTCTCATAATATTCATGCGAGAATGGGGGCTCAGTGGCGGCCTCCTGGGTCACTTGATATTGCAGATCGGTCAGCATCGCCCTGATCGCCTCCTGTGAGGGGCGCGGGTAGTCCCCGGGATCGACAATCATCTCCCCCGCCATGCGCATCTCCGCTGGCGAGATGTGGCAGTAACCATAAGGGTTCTTATCGAGGTAATCCTGGTGATATTCTTCAGTGTCATAAAAACGCTCTAAGGCTTCAATTTCGACCAGGAACTTCGCATGGCGTTCCTTCTCGATAGCAGCAATGCGTTCAACGGTCATCTGGCTGGCTTCATCCGCGTAGTACACACCAGTCTGATACTGGGTGCCAACATCATTGCCCTGGGCATTTTGAATGGTCGGGTCGATCACATGGAAATAAGCAAAAAGGATCGCATCCAGGCTGACCAGACCGGGGTTATATTCCACCCGCACGGTCTCACGAAAGCCTGTGTCGCCTCTGATGACCCTTTCATAAGTCGGCATAAGGTCCGCCGTCCCATTAGCATAACCGCTGACCACATCTACCACACCGGGGATGGATTGCATTAATTTCTCCGTCCCCCAAAAGCAGCCACCAGCCAGGTAAATCACCTCAATCCCCGCTTTCTTCACATAGGTTGGATCATAGGGTGCTATACCCGTCGTATTTTCAGTCATCTCACTCATTTTCTCCTCTCCAGCCTCAATGGGATCATTCATCACTGTGCCCGCATTGGTGCTGCAGGCGCTGATTAAAACGATTACGAAGGCTGATATTAGGATCTTTTGGATTATTTTTATCATTTTTTCTTATCCTTCCTTTTGCGATGCCACAGGATACTCTCTGGCATCCTTACAGCTCAATCCCCTGTGTGTGTTCGCCAGGCCTGGAATAAAGCTCCGTTTATCCCGCCCCCATTTCGATCTGGATCATCACTTCGTTGTGGGCGAGGAACCAGGGCACCCAGGGCGGATTGTAACCGGCGACGACAAAATCCCCCTGGCTTTCAAGGCCTTCTTTTTCCAGCCATGCAATCAGGCGTTGTTTGGCGCGTGTGGCCCTTCTTTCTCGGTAAAACCCCGAAAAGCGAATGGCTGCCACGGTGTGCGGTTCTACATGTACAAAACGGATGGCAGCATCGTTTGGCTTTGGCAAGGTCTCCAGGGTGTAGGCTGAGGGCATGATGAAGGCAACCGTGAAATTCCCATCGCCGCTGATGGTGACCGGTTTGGTCATGGCGATCTTCTGCGATGGTGAAACCTGGACTGGGGTAGTCATGGCGATCTTTTCTACCGCAGTATTGTCCCCAAAGATATAACCGGCGAGCAGGCTGAATCCTTTAAAGATCGCATTGCGATAAGTGCTGTTGGTAATATCGACCTCAGCCTTAATATAAGCCGGGTATTGGCGCAGTTCAATCGACTTATCTTTTCTGATCACGGTATAGTCTGGTGTCTCTGTCATTTTGACCTCGTAGCTATGAACATACTCCATGCAAGTTATAAATTCAAATCGAAGCTTATACAAGATAGATCAACTACGAGCGTGCAGCAACTGCGTAATAATCCCATCACACAAAGACCCCTGAGACTGCCACGCTTCGCTCGCAGTGACACATGCGTAGGTCACGTACGCTTGCGCAACAACCTATGTGACAAATTCTTACATGCGATAATCATACAGATGATGATAGATTGCCGTATCACCTTATGTGGAAATACCTTGCGATGACAGAGTTGCGACTTAGACAAGGCACCATTCACTATTCACCATTCACAAGCTCAATTTTGAGATTGGTTAATCCCACCTTGTTGATGCCCCTCGCAGGGAAGTGGCGGAACCTCCCACGGATTTACTGATGATCCGTCTGATACAATAACCTGACGGTTTCACACCCCATCCTGGCTAATTTCCCAATGTTCTCATCGCTATGCTCAAAAATATCTTCCGGTAAAAATTCATCTGCCTCTTCCAGGTTTTTGAGGACATTATCCAAAACCACTGAGATGCCGCCAGCTCGCAACCCCCAAACCCTGGCCAGCACAAAGATCACACTGGCTTCCATCTCAGCCGCTAAAATATTCAATCGCTTTAAATCTTCAAAATGATGGCGCCAGTTGGATTGCCAAAAATTGTTAAATGATGAACCCGGCCTGGGGTGACAGGCATAAAAGGTGTCTGCGGAGCGGGTGGTGCCCACATGATATCGAAATCCGAGGGCTTTACCTGCCTGAATGCAGGCACTGACGACGTCATGATCAGCCACCGCAGGGAATTCTGGCGGGGCGTAAAGATGGGAAGCACCATCATAGCGGGCGGCAGAATCAAAGATGACAATATCGCCGTTATTGACCTGATCCTGAAAAGTGCCGCAGGTACCAATGCGAATGAAGGTCGTAGCCCCCACGCGCGCCAGCTCTTCCATAGCAATCGCCGTGGAAGGACAGCCAATGCCCGTACTGGTGCAGGAAATCGGCGCGCCTTGATACATGCCAGTATAGGTGACATATTCACGATTATGGGCCACCTGATGTGCCTCATCCCAGAAGGAAGCCACTTTTTCGACTCTGCCAGGATCCCCCGGTAGAAGGACATACGGTGCCACATCCCCTTCAGACAGTTGAATATGATATTGTTGGCTCATCTTTTCACCTTTACATCATACAATTATTGGTTTTTGTGTATATTATAACCCGCTCTTAAAGACCCTCTGAGACTGCCACGCTTAGCCTGAAGTGCCCACAAGGCACATCAGGCGTATGCACGGTTCAGGAGAACCGTGCGCTGTTTTTTGCAGTGACGAAATATTTTGTCGGGTACGGATCCCTGACTTACAATTCACCATTCACCAATCACCATGCACCAAATATTCTGAGACTGCTTCGCCTCGCTCGCTGTGACATCTTTTTTACCATTCACAACTCACCATTCACTTTCCTTTTCACTTTTCACCCTCCTTTTCCCCGTTCACCTTCCTTTCTCCATTCACCATTCACCGTTTTACCCGTATAATTCAGTTAGGAGTCAAAGCCATGACCGCAGTGGATGAAATCAAAGCCAGACTGGATCTTGTGGACATCGTCTCGGAGACGGTGAACCTGCGCCATTCTGGCAAGAACTACACGGGTTTCTGCCCCTTTCACTCGAATACACGCACGCCGGCTTTTGTCGTCTTCCCCGATACCCAAACCTGGCGCTGTTTTGGACAATGCAACGAAGGCGGCGATCTCTTCAGCTTTGTGATGAAAAGGGAAGGGTGGGACTTCGCAGAGACCTTACGGCGGCTAGCGGAACGCGCCGGCGTCACGCTCGAGGCATATACCCCCGAGCAGCAAGAGCAGTTGGAGGAAAATGAGCGCCTGCGTGAGATTCTGAGCATGGCGGTGACCTTTTTCCAGCATCAATTGCGCAACACCGAGGCTGGCAGAGAGGCGCTGAATTATCTCTACAGCCGAAAACTAACCGACGAGACAATCGACGCCTTCGCTCTGGGATATGCACCGGATGCCTGGGATGCGCTTGCCAACCACCTGGGATCACGCCAGATCGACGAAGCCGACTTGATGGCGGCCGGGCTGGTCACAGAACGCGAGGGCGGCGGCGTGTATGATCGCTTCCGCCACAGGTTGGTGATCCCCATCCGTGACCCTCGCGGTCGGATTGCCGGTTTCGGTGGACGGGTGCTGCGGTCGGATGACATCCCCAAATACCTCAACTCCCCCCGAACGGCGATCTTCGACAAGAGCCGCCTGCTGTATGGGCTGGATATGGCCCGCCAGGAGATCCGGGCTAAAGACCAGGTGGTGATCGTCGAAGGCTACCTGGATGTGATCGGTCCCTACCAGGCGGGATTCAAAAATTGCGTCTCACCCATGGGGACCGCACTGACCGAGGACCAGCTCCGCCTGATTAAGCGTTACTCTCGCAAGATCATCTTAGCCCTCGACCCGGATGCAGCCGGCCAAAGGGCGACCCTGCGTGGCTTGCAAATGGCTCGCCAGACCATGGACCGCGAGGGCGATGTGGTCTTTGACGCGCGCGGCTTGATGCAGGTGGAAGGCCGACTCAAGGCTGATATCCGCGTCACCACACTTCCTGAAGGGCTTGACCCGGATGAGATCGCCCTGGAGGATCCAGATCGTTGGGCAGAGATCATCGCAAGCGCCAGGCCGGTAGTGATCCATGTGATGGAAACCCTGGCCGCCCGCGAGGACATTGATGACCCCAAAGTGAAAGAGGAGGTCGCCAACCAGGTGCTCCCGCTGATCGAAGATGTGGGGGGTAGCGTGGAACGGGAGGCTTATCGGCAACGCCTGTCCCGTTTGCTTAAGGTTGATGAACGCGCCCTGGTGCGGCGTGCTTCGGGTACTGGAACGCGCTACCGTCGACCATATCGACCTCGTCCGGAAATCCCCCCTGCTGTTCCCGCACCAAAGGGGAGTGCACACCGCCAGCTGGAAGCGACCTGTATCCAAGCCCTGGTATTTGACCCAACCCTGGTCCATTTCATTGACCGGGCTTTCAGGCAGTACGAGCTGGCCTGTTTACACGCGGATGACTTTTCAAACACAGATTTCAAAGAGATCTTTAAACTGATCAAACAAGGCCTTGATCAGGATGCAGAAGTCCCCATTGACTACCTCCGCAAACGGATCCCTGATGCCTTAATTGAGACCTTCAGTGAGGACGCGACCGGTGAGACCTACCCGGATTGGCGCTTTCAGCCCAACGCTCCAATTTTGGAATCCCTGGTGAAAACATTTATGCGATTACGCCGCATTCGGATTGATGAGGGGCTCGACCAACTTGTGTTCCTCCAGTCACAGGGAGAAGTTGAGGGTGGGGAGCCAACGATTAATTTGAAGGAGCTTGTCCTGGACTATGTCCAGGTACGAGCCAGGCTGGACCAGGCCTTACAGCAAGCAACCCTGCGCGGGAAATCACGCCTTTAGGTCCATGTTCTCGCCAGTATGGATTAGAATTAACGAACAACAAACAAGTGATCTGCAACGTTACTAACACTCATGAATGAATTGATATCAAGTCAAGACGACGAATTAGACGATCAACCAGAGGAACAACCGGGACAGGAAGAGGAAAGCACTGAGTCCAGGGCTCCCTCGATACCCTCTCTCATCGCCATCTATGACGATCCGGTAAAACTTTACCTGCGTGAGATTGGGCGGATTGAACTGCTTGATACCGATCACGAATTCTGGCTTTCCACACGGATGAAGTCCCAGAATCTAGTCAATGAAATCACCAAAAATATTCCCATCACAACCGAAAACCCCAAACAAGCCACCTTGCTGGCAATATGTGTTGAGTTGCGGGCTCATGCTGCCTCCCTGGAGGAGTCCAGCAAGAAAAACAAAGTCCCCTTACCAGATTTTACGCTACTGTTAAGTGAAGCGCAGATGCTGCGAGAGACCTGGGAAAATGATGTGCCCTCTTACCTACGGGCTTTTCTTGAGCATGAATATTGGGGGAATCATATCGAATTGGGCGATATGGTCAAGCGCATCTACAGGGCTTATCTGTGTTTTTATCTCCTCCCCTCTGAATTGGCTAATAGTCTATTAAATTATCTCCAAGAGCACACCTGCCTGCCCAACCCAGACTTTTTCAAATTGCACCTGCCAGACGAAGCACTCTTAGAGGAAAATTTCATGACTGTGGAAATATTGAGCGGAGAGGCCAATCATTCGTTGATCCGGGCTAACCTGCGGCTGGTGGTGAGTGTTGCCAAACGTTACATGAATCGAGGTGTTTCCTTCCTTGACCTGATCCAGGAGGGAAATATGGGACTGCTCCGCGCGGTTAGGAAATTTGATCCTACCCTGGGATATAAATTCAGCACCTATGCCACATGGTGGATCCGTCAATCCATCAGTCGACATATCGCCGAAAATGCTCGCACCATCCGCATTCCCGTCCATATGTACGAATCGATCTCCCGTGTGATCCGGATTCAGCGAATGTTGACGCAGAAATTAGGGCGTGAACCAACTCTGGAGGAGATTGCCCTGGAATCTGAATTTATCGATGAGGATATCGCCGACCTGATCCGCCTGGCACAAGAGAGTGATGCCCCTCTCAGCCCGCAGCTGGTAATGGCCTGGGAAGCAGCCACTGACAAGGTTCAAAATATTCTGAAGGTGTCTGAGGAACCAATTTCACTCGAACTCCCCATCGGGGATGAGGATAACAGCACTTTGGGGGATTTCATCGAAGATCAAGAAGCTTCTGCACCGTTGGATGCTGCGACAAGAGAAATCCTGAGAGAACAGGTTCGGTCTTCGCTTGATAAACTGAGCGAGCGCGAGCGCCAGGTGCTCGAATTGCGTTTCGGGCTGGTGGACGGCAAGGATCACACACTGGAAGAGGTCAGTCAATATTTCGATGTCACCCGGGAACGCATCCGCCAGATTGAGGCAAAAGCACTCCGTAAACTGCGTCATCCCAGCCAAAGCAGAGACTTGCGCAAATTTCTCTCATAAACCCTCGGTAACTAATGCCCAACATAGACGAGTTAAATTTTTCACATAAACAAGCCCGGGATGGCAATCGCCAGCTTTGGGATGAGCTCACTCCGGTCCACCTGCGCTCCTACGGCGTTGACCGCTTCCTGACAGGCGAGCGCTGGCTGCCAGAAAAGATCCTGGAAGAAGTTGGAGACGTTAGAGGGCATACATTGCTTCATCTGCAATGCCATTTTGGCCTGGACAGCCTGGCCTGGGTTCGCCTTGGTGCCACGGTGACCGGTGTTGACTTTTCCTCTGTCGCAATCAAAGCTGCCCAGGATCTCTCCCTCAAGGCACAACTCCCCGCACAATTCATTTGCTCAGATATTTATGACCTGCCCCAAAACCTGAAAGGGCAGTTCGATATCGTTTTCACATCTATCGGTGTCCTGTGCTGGTTGAGTGACTTAAAGCAGTGGGCACAGGTTGTCGCTCATTTCCTCAAACCGGGCGGCTTTTTCTATATCATGGATGGCCACCCATTGCTTTACACCTTTGATGAAGAGGGTCAATGGCAATTTGCACTTTCTTATTTCCATAACGATGTGCCTTACCTTTGGGATGATGACGGTCCGGATTATATGGATCCCAGCTATATTCCCCAGGCCCCCAGTTTTGAATGGCAGTGGGCGATCAGCGATATCATCAACGCCCTCATCGAGGCCGGGCTTCAGATTGAATGCTTCAACGAATTTGATGCCCTGACCGACCCCGTCTATCCCAAGATGGTCCAGCGAGAAGATGGGCTGTTCTCACTCCCCAATATGCCCGTGCCCTTGCCGATCATCTTCTCACTCAAAGCTTGTAAGGAGGCTTGATAGAGAAAAATATGAAGAATGAAGAAAAACTATACAAAAGAATTTATGGCATGGTCCGACGCATCCCCCGCGGGAAGGTAACCACCTATGGACGGATTGCGGTACTGGCGGCCGGGTGCACGGCACGCGTGGTGGGTTAAGCCATGGCGGCGCTGAAAAGCGGTAAGGCGCCCGATGTGCCCTGGCAGCGGGTGATCAACGCCCAGGGCAAGATCTCTGTGCACGGCGCCGGTATGGGTAACGCTGTCCAGCGAATGATCCTGGAGGAGGAAGGCGTCCGCTTTGACGCGAATGACCGGGTGGATTTTGAGCGCTTTGGTTGGCCTGGACCAGATGAACCTTATTAATCCAGGCAGCTTTTTAATTATCGGAGGGTAATGTATGTCGTTGGTATTCGGTGGTGATTTTGAAATCATCTTATATGTAAAGAATATGGCCCCCGAGGTGCAGTTCTACCGGGATATTCTGGGGCTGTCGATCCGTTATCCTCGAGATCTTGAGGATTACTCGACAGAAATGTGGGTGGAATTTGAACTTGACGACGGCACTCTGGCATTGCATGGCGGCGCGAACCGACAACCGGATGACCTGCACGAGATCGTCTTTATGGTGGCAGATGTCGCCCAGGCCAGAGCGCAGATCGTAGCGGCTGGCATCCCGATGGCGCCGATGCGTGACCTGGAAGATGGACATCCCATCGCTGAAGGCCGTGACCCAGAAGGTCACCGCTTTGCCATCCGTTCAAAATAACTGTGCAAAATTCACCCAATACAAAACAAATTTACCAGAGCGCTGCTGAGCGTTACCATGCGCTGGTGGCGCGGGAAGATTATCAGAGCAACCTGCTCCCCGCGATCCTCGCCATTGATCCCCTGTCCGGGAAGGACGTGATTGAGCTGGGCGCGGGCACCGGCCGTCTCACCCGCCTGATCAGGCCGTTCCTGAGGAGCCTGACTGCGACGGACAGTTCTTTTCATATGCTATCCTTCGGGAAAGCACGCTTTAATGCGCTGGGGTTGAGGGACTTGCATTTTACACTCGCAGCGCACACAGATTTGCCCTTTCCAGCTGAGTCAGCGGACCTGGTCATCGCCGGGTGGAGCTTTTGTTATGCGGCCATCGATGCGGGAGACTTTTGGAAGCGATCGCTTGAGAGGGCTTTGGACGAGGTGGAACGGGTCTTACGTCCGGGCGGGGATCTGATCCTGATCGAATCGCTGGGTACCGGATTTGAAACGCCGCATCCACCAACCGTGTTGGCAGATTATCTCGCCTACCTGGAATCCAATAGTTACAGATCCGCCTGGATCCGCACTGATTATTGCTTCAAGGACAGCCATGAAGCCGAGGAGCTGATTAGGTTTTTCTTTGGAGAGGAGCCGCTCCCCATGTGGGAGACAGAGAGAGGGATGATCGTCCCTGAGTGCACCGGGCTGTGGTGGAAGATGTTTTAATGATGTTTTTTCACTTTGAAGAGCTCACTCAGTAAGCGATGTGGCAGTCTCAAACCGCGCTTCTCTCACTATTAAACTCAACCTGTCCTTTTCTTACAAATCTCCTTGCAGTCGCGCTTAGGACGCCAGCGTGATCATGAGATGACTTCTTTTTTCGGAGTGCAGACTTCAGTCTGCTTTTTTCGCGCAATTACTTAAAGAATGGTGGGTTGACAACCGCAACCCACTCTACCAAAGATCCCTCATCCTTTTTTTGGAGTACAGACTTCAGTCTGCTTTTTTCGCGCAATTGCGTAAAGAGTGGTGGGTTGACAACCGCAACTCACCCTACCAAAGCTCCCTCATCCGTCACGCTTGCAGCGTGCCACCTTCCCCACAGGGAAGGCTTTTTCCTCACTCGTCATGCATGCAGCGTGCCACCTTCCCCACAGGGAAGGCTTTTTCCTCATCCAGATCATAAAGTTGTTCTTATCTACGCCTTAATCGATCATCCCATAGCGGCGCAGCGCCGTCTCCAGGATCATATTTACCAGCTCAGTGTGACCCACCCCATCCGCTGCCGCCTCGATCACGATGTCT
>CAZWDG010000034.1:0-495 GCA_964633075.1 uncultured Candidatus Brevefilum sp. | reverse complement strand
CCCTGGCAGCGGGTTGATCTCAAGAATATAGGGCTTCCAATCCTCCTGGGCACTCAAGCGAAAATCAACCCGGGCGACATCCAGTGCGCCAGTGACGCGGAACACAACTGCCGCCAACCAATGAAGCTCATCCACCAGGTCATCATCCAGAGGTGCGGGACAGAGATAAGTGAGTTGGTCCACCAAGGCTACCTTTAATCGGTTATCATAAACCACATCGGACTCTAAATAAGGTAAGAGGTCCACCTCCATCGGTGGGAAGCAGCGCAAGCCGGCTTGCATCCGTGGCAGATTTTCGTCATGGGGCAAACGCCGTGCCACTGGACCCATCAAGTTGCCCACCATGCCCACCGTCACCTCCCTGCCATCAATGAATTTTTCCACCAGAGCAGACTGGTGATAACGGTTGATGATCAATCCGACCTGCTCCCGTAATTCCACCTCATCCTTCACAATCGATTGCGCTGACACCCCCATCCCCGTCCCCTCCCGGCT
>CAZWDG010000033.1:3075-10907 GCA_964633075.1 uncultured Candidatus Brevefilum sp. | reverse complement strand
GGTATTACCTGGCGAAAAAACTTCTTACGGATGATCGGTTTATAACCGATCATCCGTAAGAAGTTTTTTCGCCAGGTAATACCCTCCTCGCTTTCAATTCCCTTTGGTCGCTCACCATCCGCCACACCCAGGATTGCTCGTCCTTCACCCACATTCAGCACCACCACATTGGTAGGGTTGGCGGTCGCACAATAAATATGACAAACCTCGGGCACGGCTTTGATTTGATTAAGGACATTGATCGGAAAGAACCCTTCTCCAAGAAATATGATAAAGGCATGCCCAGCGCCGATCTCCAAAGCATTTTCCTTCGCTAAGGCTAGCATCGCCTCATCCGTCCCACTCCATCGCACCAGGCAATCGCCTGAGGCTTCGCAAAAGGCCAAACCGAATTTAATCCCGGGCACGCTGGTCACCAGGGCTTCGTGAATGTCTTCCACTGTTTTGATGAAATGGGTTTGACCAAGAATAAAATTGATCCCTTCCGGTTTTATAATCTTAATATTTTTGATATCCAAAATTCACGCTCCTTTATCTCCTTGGGTCATTTTAACATACTTCTAAAACCAGTTTACGGGAAAAACCGCTAGGAGCTGTAACGCCGATTGAAAGCCGGGCGTTTTTTGAACTGTCAAAACTAAAAGAAGAGGTTATTGCTGATTAAGCTTGCGATGCACCGCTGAGAGCGCTCTGACCTGCTCGCCAGCATGGTAGGATGAGCGCACCAACGGTGAACTTTCCACCCACTTAAAACCCAGTGCCATGCCATATTGCTTTAGAGCTTCAAACTCATCTGGTTCGTAATAGCGGTGAATTGGCAAATGCTTTCGACTGGGCTGAAGGTATTGACCAATCGTCAGAATATCCACGCCCCAGTCTTTTAAATCACGCATTGTCGCCTGGACTTCTTCAAAGGTCTCCCCCAAACCAACCATAATCCCAGATTTAGTCAGCACATCCGGGTCCAACTTTTGCGCATGGGACAGGATGGCTTGAGACCATTCATAGCGATCCTGTGGTTGCACCGCTTTGAATAATCTGGGGACGGTTTCAACGTTGTGATTGAGAATCTCGGGTCTGGCAGCCATGACGATTCGTAAGGCTTCAATGCTGCCCTTAAAATCCGGGATCAGGACTTCGACCGAGCATCCTGTTAATAATTGGCGAATGCGCCGAATCACCATGGCAAAAATCGGAGCGCCACCATCGCGCCGCTCATCGCGGTTGACGCTGGTGATGACCGCGTGCTTCAGATCCATTTGTTTGACCGCCTGCGCGACACGCTCGGGTTCTTTCCAGTCCAGCGCTTCAGGACGACCATGCTTGACATCACAGAAGCCACAGGTGCGGGTGCACACATCCCCTAACATCAAGAAAGTCGCTGTGCCGCTGCCCCAACATTCGCCCATATTTGGACACCCTGCTTCTTCACATACCGTATGCAAGGACTTGGCGCGCATCAGACCCTGCAAGGTTTGATAAGTCTCCCCACTCGGGGCGCGCACTTTGATCCAATCTGGCCGGCGTTTGGGGGTGGTATCAATGGTCTTTGGATTTATTCTATCTCTGGTCGGATTTATCGGCATTCTACCTCACAGGGAAATTATACTACATCAGGATTCACAGGTGAAATGCTGTCAGGTGAAAGCCATCAAGCCATGAGTTGGGAAATTATCCTGTTCCCTTTCTTCATTCATTGATGAGGCGTCTTTGAGGACAAATTCGAAAGACGCTCTAGCACCACTCATTTTCACTTATCAGGATGCTAAAAGCGTCTTATCTTGATTATTCGTGAGTGTCACACTTGAAAAAGAAGACTAACTTTGGTCCTCTTCTTTTTCTTCAGGCGCTGTATCCAGGTCAGCCAATTTACTCGGCACGATCAGCCACATGGCAATATAGAGCACCACGCCAGACCCACCCGCCAGTGTCAACAGTACAAATAGCAGGCGGATAAGAGTCGGGTCTGCATTAAGATATTCCCCTAATCCTGCACAAACACCGCCAAGCATGCCCTTCGAAGGGATTCGGTATAATTTCTTATAATCAGTCATTGTTTAATACTCCTTTCGTACTTAACTATACGACAAAAATTATACTTCGTCGCGCAAGCTGAAAACGAACACCTTATATATTGCCTGCGAAATGTTGAAATGGTATAAAATAAGTCTGATGAAAAAAGGTCAAAAAATGGACTATGAAAAACAAATATGGCGACTCATCGAACATCCCCCGGCAGAAGGTGCCTGGAATATGGCTGTCGATGAAGCCATCTTAGAATCCGTCTATACCGAAGAGTCACCTCCGACATTAAGACTGTATGCCTGGGAGCCAGCTTGCCTGTCCTTAGGATTAGCCCAACCCTTTGCCGAAGTCAATCTAGACACTCTGGTAATTAACGGTTGGGATGTTGTCCGGCGACCCACAGGAGGTCGGGCGATCTTACATACAGATGAGTTGACCTATGCGGTGATTGCACCGGAAACTGAGCCCCGCGTTAGAGGTGGCGTTCTGGATAGCTATTTGCGCCTCTCCCAGGCACTTTTAGAAGCCCTGAGGATCCTGGGTTTAGACCCACAAGCCAATCAGAAATCACCAGAGGAAAAACCCGATCAACCCAACCCGGTGTGTTTTGAAGTTCCGTCAAATTATGAGATTACGGTCAATGGACGAAAACTAATCGGTTCCGCCCAAGCACGCCGGAAAGAGGGCATCTTACAGCATGGTGCCCTGCCCCTCAAGGGAGACCTGACTCGGATTATCGCTGCCCTAACCTTTCCTGATCCAATCACGCAAGACAAAGCCAAAATTCGGCTTTTAGACCACGCGACCACAGTGGAACGCGAATTGGGAAAAGCCCTGGATTGGCATCAAGCCAGTCATGCCTTTCAAAAAAGCTTCCAGGAAACCCTTAACCTGGTGCTGGTTCCTGATGAATTGACCGACAAAGAAGTCCAAAGAGCAAAGACCTTAAGGATTGAAAAATATGCGCATCCTTCCTGGACAAAACGAATCTAAAACGATGACTCAACCATCCTTCACCCGCAAGTATTGGAAAATTTGGATCTTTCTGAGTCTGTTCACCACTCTGATCGCTTCCTGTACACCAATCTTCCAAAAACCCTCCGAAACCCCTTTTCCTTCCAATACACCTGAGTTAACGCTCACTCCCACACCTACCCCCACTGAGCGCCCTACCGCCTCGCCAACAGCATCGCCTTTAGGAAGCGAAACCAATCCGATCAAACTTGCCTTCAAACTCAAACCGGAGGACACAGCAGCTTTGCAGGCGGCCGAGGACATTGCCTTCATGATTACACAAGAGACTGGCTATGCCGTTGAAGTTGCCATCTATGCCGATTTCCAAAGCTTATCCTCTGCGGTGATGAATGGCTATGTACACCTCTTCTGGTTGGAACCCTTTGAGTATCTTTATCTGAGCAATGTTGGTGCGGCAACTGTAATCATCAGCACCAACTACTTGGGGACCTATGCTTACGGGGTGCAATTTATGGCCAATGCCCTGCGTGGTTTCACGGTTTATTTTGACCCGGAGACAAATCAAAGCATCGGGGATTCGGTCAATGCCTTGCAGCAATTTGCTGGTACTCGACCTTGTTTTTTGAATCCCGATTCAGTTCCCGGTTATTTCGTTCCCCTGGGGTTGCTCGCCAACGCCAGCACACCGATCCTTGATCCGATCTTTACCTATAGTTATAATGCGACCATCCGGGCATTATACATCCAGGGCATCTGTGATTTTGGCGTCAGCTACGCCCTGGTTGGTGACCCACTCAATTCAAGTGACATCATCCAAAATATCCCCGACGCTCAATCACTGGTCACAACCATCTGGCAATCGGATGGCATTATCCCAAACATCAACCTCTCATCTTCACCAGAATTACCCCTTAATATCCGATACCAACTCCAGGAAGCAGTTATCGATCTCCAAGATCAACCAGATGGTTTGCAGCTAATAAGAACCGCACTGATGGTCGATGTTGAAGCGCTCAGATCTGAACGGGATGAATTTTATAACCCCCTGCGCTATGCCATTGCACCCCTTCAATTAGACCTCAGATCAACAGCACTGCAAATCTCAAATCCATGAAAAAGATCAAAATCATCCTTCGATATTTATTCCACGGAATTCTCTACCTGGGGGTTGGTATGTTGCTTTTGATTGGCTTACTAAGGGTGGGGATGCTCCTCTATGCCAGACCACGCACAAACATTCCCAGCCGGGTTCCTGGCGCTCCGATCGCCCTCGTCTTAGGCGCGGGATTAAACCGTGACGGAACACCGGGGGTGGTGCTCCGTGACCGTGTTAGGACAGCAGCAGAGCTTTATTTTAATGGGACAGTCACAAAATTATTGATGAGCGGTGATAACAGTACAGAATATTACGATGAGCCTGGAGCAATGCGAGAATACGCTCTTTCCTTGGGCATCCCGGATGAGGATATTATTCTCGATTTCGCTGGCAGGCGCACTTATGACAGCTGTTACCGTGCCCGTGAAATTTTCCAACTGGATCAGTTGATCATCGTTACCCAGGCTTATCATCTGCCAAGGGCTTTATTCCTGTGTAACGCCTTTGGGATCAAATCAGATGGCGTTCCAGCGGATGAAGCAAATTATCACCGCAGCAGTTACACCTTCTGGTGGGTACGAGAAGTGTTAGCATCAGCCTACGCCTATTGGGATGTGCTCATCGCACGCCCTGCGCCAATCCTGGGTAATCCAGAACCCATTTTTCCAAAATAACATAACCTTAACTTTCTAAGTTTTTAAAGCTGTAAATGGCATCAATATTGCACGAAAGGCATCAATGATGAACAGAGATGAAGCATTAGCAATCGTCAATCAATACATCAAGAATCCTAACCTCGTCAAGCATATGCTGGCGGTAGAAGCTGCCATGCGGTTTTATGCACGAAAATACGGTGAGGATGAGGAGCAATGGGCGATCACAGGCCTGCTGCATGATTTTGATTGGGAGATTCACCCCACAATGGAAGAGCACCCCACAGCTGGTGCGCCCATCCTGCGTGAACACGGCGTCCCGGAGGAAATTATTCGGGCGGTGCTCAGCCATGCCACCCACACTGGTATTCCACGCCAAACCTTAATGGAAAAAGCCCTCTTCGCCTGTGATGAAATTACGGGATTAATCACCGCCGTCGCCCTGGTGCGACCCTCACATGCCCTTTATGATCTCAAACCTAATTCGGTTAAAAAGAAATGGAAAGACCGGTCTTTTGCTGCTGGTGCCAACCGTGAAGAAATGGAACAAGGCGCGGCTGAATTGGGGATTGACCTCTGGGAACATGTAGGCAATGTGATTACAGCGATGAACTCAATTGCAGACGACTTAGATTTGGCAGGAGCACCGTCGAACGATCAATAAGGATGTGACTCATGACATTAACCGGTAAAGGATATTATATCTGGAAGGTCAATTACGCTGAAAATGGTGATCCTGATCGAATTGCTGCTTTAGCAAAAGAAGCGAATTTATCGCATGTCCTGATAAAAATTGCTGATGGCGCCTTCCCATATAATATTGATCTCGAAAATGGGTATGATTTTGCCCGACCAGCGATTAAAAAGCTCCAAGCAAAAAATATCGCTGTCTGGGGATGGCAGTATGTTTATGGAGATTATCCCGAACAAGAGGCTGAAATTGCGGTTTCACGTGCCCTGGATTTAGGGGTTAATGGTTTCGTTGTCAATGCAGAAGGACAATATTCTTTTCGTGAAAAAGCCCCTGCTGCCAGCCGATACATGAATATTCTGCGGAATAATCTGGGCAGCCTGCCAATGGCTTTGAGTTCCTATCGCTTCCCGTCTTACCATCAGAACCTCCCCTGGCAAAATTTCCTTGAGCGCTGTGACTATAATATGCCGCAAGTCTATTGGGTCCAATCCCATCATAACGCTGGAGAACAACTACAGCGTTGTGTGAACGAATTTAAAAATATTCACCCCTTCAGACCGATCATTCCCACCGGACCCACGTACAAACAAGACGGTTGGATCCCATATGAGGAAGAGGTGATTGAATTTATGAATATCGCCAAGAAATTAAATCTCTCAGCCGTCAATTATTGGTACTGGGAAGGATGTCGAAAATATATGTCCCAATTTTGGGATCTTGTTGCGAATTACCAATATGACCAAACCCCCCAGGTCGCAAGCTTTCCAGAACGGTATATTCAGGCTTTAAATTCAAAGGATCCCAATAAGGTCCTTGATTTTTATGCCGATCATGCCATCCACATTCGTGCGGAAGGAGCCGTTCAAGGAAAAGAGGCGATCCGAAATTGGCTTGCCTCATTAATGCAAGATCAGACAAAGGGTGATTTTACTTTAGTCAGTCAGACCACTCATGAAAAAACTGGTTACAGCTTTCAATGGGCAGGTAAAGACAAAACTGGAAAATTGCTAGAAGGGCGTGACACACTTGGCGTCCTTGATCAGAAAATCACCTATCAGTATTCATCTTTAAGACCGGCAATCTAAGCAGTCTGACCTACTCCAACTTGTCAAGTAAAGTGATCATATCCAGAGGGATGGACATCTCGAGGATTTCATCATCCTGCTTAACCTCAATAATCCTATCACCTAGTTGAGTGCGTGTGCAGCTCGGCGCGTCCGTAACACGCACCAACCTGCTGGCAGCTTTCTTGAAATGCAGAACACCGTTATGGGTCAAAAGACCAACCATCAATCCGATGACCTTTTCATTTTTTGGCAATTTCCAGGTGATCACACCATACCCATAACGTCCTTGCTGCGGGAATAACGTCGGTTTAATGCGTTTTGCTCGTCCCCGATTGGATACCAGCAAAACCTCCCCACGTCGTGATGCCACACCTGCCCCAATAATTTCATCATCATCACGGAATTTCATACCACTGACGCCGGCTGCAACCAAACCCATTGGACGGACATCCTCTTCATTGAATCGGATCCCCATCCCGTTCTTTGTTGCCAGGAGGATATCTTCCTGGCCCTTTGTAAACAACAGCGTGCAAAGAGAATCGCCCTCATTGATCCTGGTTAATGTGAATAAATTCGCGGATGGTCCTGGTAGATCACTGAGCAATGAGCGTTTGACCATTCCAAAACGGGAGACAGTTACAATGAAACCGTCATCTTCAGCCGTATCCGTCGGCAATGAGAAAAGCGTCTTTAATTTATGATCAGATTTAAAAGGTGCAATGACGGTAACTAAGGGTCCTTTTTCTGGTTCATCTGCTATGGGAATGGCATGCGCTGATAGGGCAGCAGCTTCTCCATTTTCTGCCACGATGTAAACCGTTTGATGCGTGGTCGTGCGCAACATTAATTTTGGTGCATCTAAACCCCATTGCCGATAACTTTTATCACTGTTTGTTCGAGCAATATGGTTGTCTGGCGAGATTCCTACCCAGATTTCCTCTTCAGGCATAACATCGGCAGCTGTCACAAGATCAAATGCTGTCTCACCTTCTTCCATCTGGATAATATGTGTCCGCCGAGGATCTGCATAATGCTCACGTACCTCCTTCAGTTCAATAATGACCACCTCGCGCATTTTCTTTGGCGAACGCAGTAACCCTTCAAGTTCTCTAATCCGCTTTGAAACCTGTTTAAATTCATCTTCGATCTTTTTACGTTCCAAAGCTGCCAGTCGGCGCAGCGGCATATCCAATATCGCCTGCGCCTGAATTTCGTCAAGTTTGAATTTATGCATGAGATTTGTGCGCGCTGTTTCAACCCGATACGAACGGCGGATGGTATCAATGACTTCATCCAAGTTCTCAAGCGCAATTAAATAAGCT
>CAZWDG010000033.1:0-3065 GCA_964633075.1 uncultured Candidatus Brevefilum sp. | reverse complement strand
ATAAGCTTTGAGGATGTGTAAGCGTTCTTTTGATTTTCTGAGTTCATATTCGCTGCGCCTTTTGACAACTTCTAAACGATGATCAAGAAAAACTTTAAGCGCTTGTTTTAGATTTAATTTATGGGGTTGCCCTTTGACCAATGCCAGGATGTTGATCCCAAAGGTTCCCTGCATGGTCGTCCGCTTATACAGGGTTTTAAGGATAGCATCTGGTTCCGCGGATTTATTCAATTCGATCACAATCCGCATGCCATGTCGGTCCGATTCGTCCCTGAGGTCGCCGATGCCCTCAATTTCACCATCACGCACTAATTCGGCGATCTTTTCAATCAAGGACGCCTTATTGGTCATATACGGCAATTCGGTCACAATGATGCGCTGACGACCCCGACTCATCTCTTCTAAGCGCACACGGGCGCGCATCCGAACCCGCCCTTTTCCACTCCCATAAGCCTGCGCCAGGGTATCTGTCCGATCATCTGTGATGATTAGCCCACCCGTTGGAAAGTCTGGCCCTTTTATGTGCATCATTAAATCTTCCACCCCGATATCATCCAGCTTCGTCCAATTTTCCAGCATCATCACCAACGCATCGACCACCTCACCGAGATTGTGTGGTGGAATATTCGTCGCCATGGCAACTGCGATGCCTGAAGCCCCATTGATCAACAAATTGGGTACTGCTGATGGCAAGACCTCAGGTTCCTGCAAAGAACCGTCAAAATTTTCAAGAAAGTCGACGGTATCCATGCTCAACTGCTGGATGATATCCATCGACATCTCTGTTAATCGGGCTTCCGTATAGCGCATCGCGGCAGGAGGATCACCATCCACACTGCCGAAATTTCCTTGTCCTTCCACCAATAAATAGCGTTGTGAAAAATCCTGAGCCAGCCTCGCCATGGCTTCATACACCGCCATGTCACCATGGGGATGATATTTACCTAATACCTCACCAACGATCCTGGCAGATTTTTTATGGGCGCTGTTTGGACGCAAACCCATATCGTACATCGCATAAAGAATTCGACGTTGCACTGGTTTAAGCCCATCTCTAGCATCAGGAATAGCCCGTGCAATGATAACGCTCATCGCATAATCAAGATAGGATTGCTGCATCTCTTCATTGATATTAACAGGTCGAATCGTTCCCAAATCCATAATCACTCCTCCTGTCCAATCTTATGATTTATTTTGACAGGCGTCAAGAAAACCGCGATAAGAACATATGTTTCATTATATCATAAAAATCCCGAGGCTGTGCCTCGGGATTTTATTACTTTTCTAATCAATCCAGATTAGTCGATCGTATCCATATCATCTTCATCAAGATCTTCATCGATGTCACTATCCAAGTCTTCTTCTTCGTCTTCGATATCTTCAAGATCTTCATAAAGCTCTTCGACATCATCTTCATCATCAAAGAACGCTAACTCATCGATCTCTTCTTCGTCAAAAAGATTCAGCATGCGTCCCTCAAGGTCATCCTGCGTCAGTTCATCGCCGGGGGTTTCGTCAGAGAATTGTCCTGGTTCAAAACCCGTGCCAGCAGGAATAAGTTTGCCGATCATAATATTTTCCTTCAGGCCAAACAATGGGTCTGAGCGGGAGGCGATCGCTGCCGCAGAAAGGACTTTGATCGTGTGCTGGAAAGACGAAGCAGACAGGAAAGATTCAGTTTCTAAAGCCGCTTTGGTGATTCCCAGCAAAATCTCAACATAACGAGCAGGTCGTTTACCTTCTGCGACCAATTCCTCGTTAACCCGCCGGATTTCCAGCCGATTAACCAGATCCTGTGGCAGGTAGTGAGAGTCTCCTGGACGAATAATCTGAACCTTACCCAGCATCTTATGGATGATCACCTCGAAGTGTTTATCATTAATGTTCTGACCCTGAGTCCGATACACTTTCTGGATTTCTTTCATCAGATATTGCTGGCAGGCATCGCGTCCCTTGATGCGCAAAATGGTGTGCGGATTAAGCGAACCCTCAGTGATGGGCTGACCCGCTTCCACCTTTTCGCCTTCCTGTACGATCAAACGAGAGGTCGTTGGAATATCGTATTCTTCAGATTCCTTCACTTCGTAGGATACAATGACTTTCTGATCCTCAATCCGGGTCCGTCCGCTATGCTGAGCTTTGATGACAGCCTCATCCTGCGATGCTAAAATAGCACCACTTACGACCTCATCCTCATCCTGAACAGCGATCGTCCAATCTTCAGGGATCTCATAGGTGTCAGATACCAACTCAGTTTGTTCGACCTGAACCACCCGTTGATCAGTATACTTTTCTGAGTAAATGACATGGGCTGTGCCAGCGATGCGGGAGATGATCGCCTCACCCTTTGGAGCTTTACGAGCCTCAAAAAGCTCTTCCACGCGTGGGAGACCGGTAGTAATATCACCACCAGCAGCCACACCACCGGTATGGAAGGTGCGCAGCGTCAGTTGGGTGCCAGGCTCGCCAATGGATTGAGCAGCGATAATCCCGACGGTTGAACCCAACTTGACCATATCCCCCCGACCTAAATCGACACCATAACATTGAGCGCAAATACCGTGCACCATCTCACACGTCAGGGGTGAGCGAACTTTCACTGCTGGGATTTCCAGGGAAATGATGCTCTTAACCCGCTCATGGGTCAACAAATCATTTTGATCATAAATGATCTCCCCAGTCTTTGGGTCAATCACTCGTTCGGCCAGGACACGGCCATAAATTCTTTCAGAAAAAGACTGGCCGGCGACATCTTCATCCGAATGGATCCAAACGCCATTTGTCGTCCCGCAGTCTTCTTCATTGACAATCACATCCTGCGCCACATCCACCAGGCGGCGGGTCAAATAACCCGCATCAGCTGTTCGAAGCGCTGTATCCGCCAAACCCTTACGAGCGCCGTGCGTTGAAATAAAATATTCCAGCGCTGTCAGGCCTTCACGGAAGTTAGAACGGATGGGCATGGGGATGATCCGACCTGCTGGATCTGCCATCAAGCCCCGCATGCCAGCCAGCTGCGCAATCGAGTTAAACCCACCCTTGCTGGCACCACAATTGGCCATGGT
>CAZWDG010000032.1:0-10977 GCA_964633075.1 uncultured Candidatus Brevefilum sp. | reverse complement strand
AGACAGGAATTTACCTCCGTCATCCCAATGGTTGTGGAAACCTCGGGACACGGCGAACGGGCGTATGATATTTACTCATTATTATTGAAAAACCGAATTGTATTTGTTGGGTCTGCGATCAATGATCAAATTGCAAACCTCGTTGTCGCGCAACTGCTCTATTTGAGTCGTGAGGATCCTGAGGGCGGGATTCAGATGTATATCAATTCCCCTGGAGGACAGGTATATGCTGGTCTGGCAATTTACGACACGATGCGCATGATTCCCAACAAGATCAGCACTGTGGCAGTCGGTGTCACGGCCAGTTTCGGCACAGTACTTCTGGCTGCTGGCGCAAAAGGACAGCGTTATGCACTCCCACATGCCACCATCCATATGCATCAACCCTTGGGTGGCGTTCAAGGTCAAGCCACAGATATCGAGATCCAAGCCAAAGAAATTCTCCGTTTGAAAGAACGTTTGAATGAAATTCTATCGGAAGCGACCGGACAAAGCATTGAGACGATCATTCGGGATACGGAGCGCGATTTTTATATGAGCGCTAAAGAAGCTGTTGATTATGGGCTTGTCGATAAGGTGCTGGAAACGCCGGCGAAATAACCTTAATCCTAGACACTAAGTATTGCCGGTTTGCTGTTTGCATTCCGGCATTTTTTTACAGGAGCTTTGTATGATCTCTGACTATTTTCCTGAAATCAAGGGCTTGATCCTTGATATGGATGGGGTTTTATGGCACGACTCACAGCCTCTGGGGGATTTACCCTTTATTTTTGATCGCATCCGATATTTCGGCTATGAATTTATTTTAGTCACGAATAATGCAACACGCACTGTGAAGGAATATCAAGAAAAATTGGCTGGATTTGGTGTGTTTTTAGAAGCCAATCAGATCATCAACACTTCAGAAGCAGTTGGGAGTTTACTCCATCAAAGGTATCCAGATGGCGCAAATTTGTTTGTGATTGGGCAACCCAGCCTTAAACAAACACTTGAATCTTATGGGATGAAGATCGTCGATGATGCTTCTTCTAATGTGGAGGTTGTCATCGGTTCTTTGGATTATGATTTGACTTACGAGAAACTCAAGCATGCATCCTTGTTGATTCAATCTGGCTGTAAATTCATCGGTACCAATCCTGATAAGACGCTTCCTACACCTGAGGGGTTTATTCCGGGATCCGGCACTGTGATCAGCGCACTGGAGGTGGCATCAGGTGTTAAGGCTGAGATTGTTGGCAAACCAGAACCGCTGCTATTTCAAATCGCACTCGAACGCCTGGCGCTTAACCCGCAAGACACCCTCGCAATTGGAGATCGGTTAGAGACTGATATCGCTGGGGCACAGGCTGCTAATATCCATTCTGCCTTGGTGCTGAGCGGTGCATCATCGCAGGAAGAAGCTCAGAAATTTCATCCACAACCAGATATTATTGCCCAAAACCTGACCGAGTTGGTAGGCTGATGAATCCCACAAAACGCTTGATCTATGATTTGAGTTATCCTGAACTCGAGGCAGCCATCAATGCATTGGGTGAATCGGGGTATCGAGCAGGTCAGATCTGGCATGCAATCTATCAGCGTTTCCGCACATCATTTAACGAGATATCCACCTTGTCAAAAATTCTACAAGATAAATTATCAACAATTTTCTCTTTCCAGGCATTAATTCCCATCAGAGAAATACAATCAAGTGATGGTCAAACGGTTAAAACCCTTTTTAGGCTAGTTGATGGTCCTTTGATAGAAGCTGTCTTGATGCATTATGATGAGCGGCATACTTTATGTATTTCAACACAATCAGGTTGTGCTATTGGCTGTTCATTTTGTGCCACAGGTCAAATGGGATTCAATCGCAATCTCACCAGCGGAGAGATCATTGCACAAGTTTTGTATTACGCTCGCATGCTGTGGGAATCGGGAGAAAGAGTGACCAATGTTGTTTTAATGGGAATGGGGGAACCATTTCTAAATTTTGATTCGGTGATGGGTGCGCTGGATCGATTGAATGCTCCGGAAGGGTTTGGACTTGGGGCGCGCCGATTTACAATCAGTACGGTGGGCGTGATCCCGGGTATCATTCGATTTGCCAATGAAGATACACAGTATAATCTTGCGATTAGTCTGCATACTGTGGATGATGCCTTGCGGTCCGAATTAATCCCGATCAACAAAATGTATCCGGTAGACAAGTTGATAGAAGCCTGTCGTTACTATATCAAACGAACTAACCGGCGGATCACCTTTGAATATGCTTTGATTCAAGGGGTGAATGACTCTCTTGAGGATGCGAATGCGCTTGTGAATAAAATTAAAGGGATGATTTGTCATGTGAATCTGATTCCCCTTAATCCAACTTCTAGATATGCCGGACAATCTACCCCTGTCAACCAGGTCAATGCTTTTGCAACGGAGTTGACCCGCCATAACATTCCATGCACCATTCGATTAAGGCGGGGAATCGAGATCCAAGCAGGTTGTGGTCAACTGGCTGCAGAGAATAGCTAAGTGCTATGACGTCTGGAAATGATATAATCGAGCCGATATGAGTGAAAATATATTTAGTAAATGGCGCAAGGGGCTTGAAAAAACACGAAAAGTCACCTTTGGGAGGATTGCCAACTTCTTAGGGACGTCTGATTTAGACGATGAAACCTGGGAAGATTTGGAAGCCTTGTTGATCCAGGCTGATATGGGCGTGGAGACCACCTTGGAGGTTATTGATTCGTTGCGGGAAAAGGTACATGAAAAGGGTTTAACGCAAACGGATGAGTTAACCCAGGCTTTAAAAGAGGAGTTGGTAGTACGTCTTGCACAACCAGAATATCCAGAACTATCAACGAAACCAGTCGTTATTCTCTTGGTTGGAGTTAATGGATCCGGGAAAACAACTTCAGCAGCAAAACTGGCTTATCGTTACAAAGAAGACGGTAAAAAAGTCCTTCTGGTGGCTGCAGATACTTACCGCGCAGCAGCAATCGATCAGTTGCGTGTGTGGGCTGAACGAGCTGACGTCCCCATGGTGGCGGGACAGCCAGGTGGAGATCCCGGTGCAGCAGCATATGATGGCATCAGTGCTGCAATTTCACGAAATGTTGATATTGTCCTCATTGATACGGCTGGTCGATTACACACACGTTATAATTTAATGGAAGAAATCAAAAAAGTTCACCGTGTCAGCGGGAAAGCCTGCCCAGGCGCACCACATGCCACCTGGCTGGTTTTAGACGCCACAACAGGGCAGAATGCCCTTCAACAAGCAAAATCGTTCCAGGAGGCTGTGGAGATAAACGGTATTATCCTGGCAAAGTTAGATTCCTCGGCTAAAGGTGGGATGGCTTTTGCCATCAAAGCCCAATTAGGTTTACCGATATTGTATGCTGGGTTGGGGGAAGGGCTCAATGACTTGAGACGGTTCGATCCGGAAGCGTTTGTTGATGGCGTTGTTGACGGAGATTAATATTTTGGAGGACGGATGGCTAGCGAACTAAATATACACCTCGATGATGCTTACAAAAAATTATTAAACTTACAGGAGCATCTTTGACTTAGCTGAAAAAAAAGCAGAATTAGCCCAATTAGAAGAAGAAGCCCAAGCTCCAGATCTGTGGGATTACCGTGAACGGGCTCAAAAAATTATGATTAGACAGTCAGATTTGCGGAGTGAAATCGAAGCATATGAGGCATTAAAAAAACGCACTGAAGATACTTTGGAACTTCTCGAGATTGCTGATGAGTCAATGCAAGATGAATTGGCAACTGAAGTTGCTAAAATCATCGCTAAAATTGACCGTTTAGAATTAATTACACTCTTATCGGGAAAGTATGATCGTGGAAACGCCTTACTGGCGATTCATGCTGGCGCAGGGGGCACCGATTCTCAGGATTGGGCTGCTATGCTTGAACGGATGTACTTGCGCTGGGCAGAACAACGTGGTTTTCAGACAGACATCATCGATCGCACAGTTGGTGAAGAAGCAGGCATTAAAAGTGTCACTATCAGCGTTGTTGGTCCTTTAGCCTATGGTTATCTCCGACCCGAAAAAGGCGTTCATCGATTGGTTCGGTTGTCACCATTTGATGCAGCTCACAGGCGCCACACCTCGTTTGCACTGGTAGAAGTCCTCCCTGAAATGGGTGATCTGGATGAGGTTAAGGTACCTGCAGAGGATATCAATATTGACGTGTTTAAATCATCTGGTGCAGGTGGACAGAATGTCCAGAAAAATGCAACCGCCGTTCGATTGACCCATCTGCCAACAGGATTAGTGGTAACCTGTCAAAATGAACGTTCACTTGTCCAAAATAAAGAAAATGCGTTGCGTGTCTTAAAGGCGAGATTGTTGGTAATGATGCAAGATGCCCAGGCAGAAAAGATTTCAGAGTTGCGAGGGGCTTACACCAAGGCTGAATGGGGATCTCAGATTCGGTCTTATGTGCTTCATCCCTATCAAATGGTCAAAGATCACCGCACTGATTTTGAAACCGGGAACACTCAAGCCGTTCTCGACGGGGAGATCGATCCGTTTATTGAGGCATTTTTACGAAAAGCGGATTAATGATTTAATCCAGGATACGCGCCAGCTCGACCATTTCCATAGAAATTTCTTTTGTTTTCCCAACTATTTCTTCCAGGGGGGTTGTTGTGATTTTGCCTTTATTTAATCCGACCAGAACGCCATATTCTTCACGATCAACGGCTTGAATTGCGCCATACCCAAAACGGCTAGCAAGGGTGCGATCAAAGGCACCGGGTTCACCACCACGCTGCACATGCCCCAGAATGGTGGCTCTGATCTTGAATCCCAACCGATCCTGATGCTTTTCAAAATATTGGGTCAAGGCCTCCGCGTTGAAGGTCGCACCTTCAGCTACGACAATGATGGCGTGGGCTTTCCCGTGTTCGTATGCTAACCTTAGAGTTTCAGCCACTTCTTCGGGATCCGTTTCAATTTCTGGTATTAAGATATATTCAGCACCACCCGCAATGCCGGCCATCAAGGCGATATAGCCACATTTTCGTCCCATGACTTCTAAAAGGAAAGCGCGTTGATGGGAAGAAGCGGTGATCTTCAAACGATCGATTGCTTCGAGGGCAATATTTAATGCGGTATCCACTCCGATGGTCATTTCTGTACCGCACAGGTCATTATCAATTGTTGAGGCGATACCCACAACCGGGTACCCAAGTTTATGTAAATAATAGGATCCAGTTTGAGAACCATTACCTCCGATGACAATCAGAGCGTCAATGTTCATCTGGCGAAGAGTTCGAATGCCTTTGAGACGCCCTTCTTCTGTTTTGAATTCTTCACAACGGGCTGATCCGAGGATCGTACCTCCTTTTTGGATAATGCCGCCAACATCTCTGGTGCCCATTTCAACGATGTTACCTGAAATTAATCCTGCATAGCCGTGATGTACGCCGTACATACGCCAACCTTTTGCAATACCACAGCGAATAACTGACCTTATAGCCGCATTCATTCCTGGAGCATCCCCACCGCTGGTCAAAACCGCAACATGTTTCATTATTACCTCACTTTGTTGGCCGTTGATAAATATTTGCTAGTAAAAGGTTTTGTTCAAAAACGATAATCATATTATAATCAAAAAGAAAATTTAGGATAAAACTCATTTACTAAACGAAAGGATTGATATGAAAAAGTTGTTCAATGATTTTAAGGATTTTATCATGAAAGGCAATGTTGTCGACCTCGCGATTGGCGTCATCATTGGAGCTGCATTTGGTGCTCTCGTTAATTCGCTTGTCGGAAATATCTTAATGCCTCCAATTGGTTTATTGTTTGGTAATGTAGATTTCAAGGATCTCTTCATTGTACTCAAACAAGGTGAACAAGCCTTACCTGCAGGTGCAACCCTCCAAATGGCAAGAGATGCTGGCGCTGTCACCTTTAACTATGGACAGTTCATCACAGATATCATCAGCTTTCTAATCTTGGCACTGGCTGTTTTCTTTATTGTGAAGGGAATCAAAGCACTTGAAGATAAAGCGAAAAAGGCTGAAGCCGAAACAGTGGAAGCGCCCACAGAAAAAGAATGCCCATTTTGCTTGAAATCAATTCCGATAGGGGCTACTCGCTGTCCTTATTGTACATCGCACTTAGAAAATTAATAGAGGCTTATGAATAGGGATATCCTTGTCACGATCCTTGAAGACGATGTGTTTTCAAGCAACTGGATGGCATTGCTGATGGTTCGTGATTGGCGAACCCGATTAATTGGTGAATTTTCAAACAAAGTGGAATTCTGTGATTTTCTAAATCGTACTACTCAAGCATTCGATGTGTTGATTTTAGATGTTGACTTATTTGGTGAATATTTCACAGTAGATGAGATTTGTCAAAATATTATTAACTCAAGGCGATCAGCTAAAGTCTTACTAACCGGCGTGCAACCAGAGTTACGGATATTACGGCAGATCCAGAATGAAAGCATCTGTGGTTATGTTCTAAAACATGAAGTGGGATTTTCGCTAAGTTGGATGATTACCTTTGCATATGAAGGGCACTGGGTCCTCACTCCAGGTATAATGCGACTGGCACAAGATCAAAATTTTCCAATACCGGAAAATAAATTAATACTGGATGGAAGAAGGAAGCTCCCCGGGTTTACAGATCATGAAGCCGATGTAGCTCGAATGGCGATCATTTTCAGTTTAGGTCGTCGAGATCTGGCGGATGAGTTGAAGATCTCTGAGCAATGGAGTTATGGATTGGTCAGCGAATTATATAAGAAAATGGGATTGGGTGAAATCCTGTCAGAAGAGGTCGACTTATTCTCCTATATTCCTGAGAGTCCAATCATTCGCAAGCGATTTTCAGAAATCATAGAACAACTCGGCAGTTCAACAAAAGCCAAGGATATGGAAACTCTTGCTTATCATCTTATAACCATGCCGGAAATTATCACCTGATTTTGTAAACAGGGGAACTTTGCCATATATGAAGAGGGTTTTTTATTGGTCACGAACAAGCACAACACTGATCGGTGTATTCTTGCTGGTTATATTCGTTATCGGCTATGTTTGGTGGCCATTGTTAGCAGATTATATCCGTCAATATAACCCTGAAATCCCTTTGTGGAGACAAATCGATTGGCTGCTTATTGGGAATTTCTTGGTGATGAGTTTGTTAATTACGCTCAACGCCGATTTAAAGCATGATATTCCCTTTGCATTTATCGCCTTAGCTGGAGGATTCATTATTGAAGCTTGGGGGACGCTTTCTGGTTTATGGACATATTATACTTATGAGACCCCACCGTTGTGGATTGTGCCTGCCTGGCCAATTGCTGCACTCTCAGTAAATCGTTTATATCTCATTTTTAAACATTGGACACGAAACATCCCAGAAAAGTGGTTTAATGGGGCTTATTGGCCGATATTTGGAAGTTTTTCAATTTTGTTGTTAAACTTCGTCTGGCCAACATTGTCACACCCTTTAACGGTTTTCGCTTTGATCATCTGTGCGTTAGTGATGTTCACCACCAAACAAAAGCGAGATGCGCTGTTAATCTTAGGTGTTGGTTCTGCATTGGGATATTTCCTAGAACGCTGGGGGACTACGCGTTTGTGTTGGACCTACTACACGGGTGGATTCCCGCCTTTTTTCACCGTTATAGCACATGGAATGGCGTCAATCGCTGTTTGGTGGGTTTTCCGGATTTATGTGTCCATATTAAGTCGATCGCGTTTGGAATGGATGAGGATTTTGATACCATATTTGAACGATTAGTCGGTCAGCCAGTACCATCCCCTTAATCAAAAAAGCTGCCATTCAAATAATTGAATGGCAGCTTTTTCTCTCTTCATCGACTTAGGGATGTGTGACCCTTCCCATAAAGAGGATGGTCCCTGTGGGTTGATGTTCAATGAGGAATAGGAATGGGCGATCAATGATTAACGAAATGGGTTCAGTGGGCATGGCGGATTTCAAGGCCATGATCACAGCAGTTGCTGCGGCAGCTTCTGTACCCTCCTCATCGACAGTGATGGTCGCTTTATGTAAGACCTCAGTGATAAATAATTCTTCAATATCAGTCATGCCAGAGAAATCAGCGATGTCCATATTGAAAGCAGCATCCATCCCCAAAGTCTTCAGCGGATCTTTGGCGTCCGTCGATGTAGTCATCTCAAATTTCGGCATTTGTAAATCAACCCTTGTCATACTCAATTTGTTGCGCAGAAATTCCAACTTTTCATAGCTCCAATCCGCTTCGTAACTTTCGAAGACACCTAGATCAGGGACGATGATGATCATTGAGAAATCAGGGCTGAGGTAGGGCAATTGTATAGCTTGTGCCTCCTCCAGCCTGGCATAACGCAAATATTCACCGGAAAGCATCATCATATCCACTAAGGTTTGTGAGCTATCGAGTATGGTAAACGGTGCTTCAATGGTGTCTGTTTTACTGAAGGGATAACGCCAGGATCCTTTAAAATAAATCGCATTGGCAAGCACAAGGCGAGTGAGGGAGTTGATGGCACCTTGTGGGATTAGGTCTTTGATCTTTTCCTTCGTTTCCTTCTCAACCCAATCATTGATCGCAAGGCGTGCTGCTTCAGGATCAGCGCTATAGTCTACATTATAGAGACCGGTGCCGTAATACCTGGCTAAAGTATCTAAAAAAGTTTCCTTAAAGGGAAATCCTGCTTGCCCCCATATGGAATTGGCAATGTTCAACTGGAAGGTGTTACCTTTCACATCCTCCTGCATTTCACTCTGAGATTCCTCAATGGCTAACATAAGTGCATTAAATGCAGGGTAGACATCCGTTTCAGGTATTGTAAGACTTAAGGCATCTATCATTCCTTGTTCGGTAGAAGATTCAGCACCCGCCAACGCCATACTCAGTGCCAGTGAAATGCTGATCGGTGAGAAAATGATATTATCATCACCATCATTAATTTGGCTGTAAAAAGCCAATGCGAACTTTGTATTATCCTGAGCAAGGTCTTTGAGTAATCCAGAGTCCACTTGCGGTGAGGTTTCCTTAGCCACTTTACTTTTGACAAAATCAATATTATCCAAAGATTCACCTCCTTTTGAGTCGTTGATCACACCACATGCGTGTGTCATCGTGAGGCTTAATAAAATTATCGCCAATAATGTTTTATGCATCGTTTTCCTCCAATATCGCAGGTTATCTATTTTTAAGACGGTTGATATTGGCATTTTGTTCCAATCAGAAAAATCTTTTCAAAAATTATAAGGTCATTCTATTAAATAGAGGTTGCCCTATCAAAAAGAATCGCTCGGGCAGGGGTGCCTTCATATCCCATGATTCTAAGCGGTAGACAAAATAACTGATAAGTACCGGCTCTGATGTTGGTCAGGTCAATTCCCTCTAAAAGCACAATCTCTTTAGATAATAGGATTTGATGAGGTTTTTTTGTATTCTTGTATGGTGCGATCGAAAGATAATCTATGCCAATTAAATCAAGGTCCAGGTCTGCCAAAATCTGAGCGCCGCTGGTGTCTATCCCAGTATAATCTGTTTGAAATTCTGATGGATAGGTATGCCATAATGTTGAATTTCTTGTCTTGAAAAGGACTTTTTTCGATTCTCGTAAAACGCTCAATTGGGGATGGTTCTCCAGACTTTGTGCAGAGATCACATTTACGGATTCCTCGAATTCAAGGACGAGCACTTCCCCCATCAATTTATCCATAGGAATTAAGTCCACAGAGAGCCCTTGATCGATAAAGTGTTTTGGTGCATCAATATGAGTCCCAGTATGCAGGCTCATTTGAATTTGTGTGAGATTTGAATTATCCCCTTCCTGGATGGATGACAGCGCTTTGAATTTTACAGGTGGATCTCCTGGCCAAACGAGCATTGTGGATGTGATGGGGACGGAAATATCATAATATTTCATAATCAACCTCTCTTTTGTTACCTATTAGCTAAGTCAAAAATGCGCGAAAGAAACGCTTGTCTTTCTGTCTCCGTCATCGGGCGAGGGCGCGCATAATCTTCAAGAATAGCTGTCAATAGCTCAATACTGACTAATTGTCCGTCATAAAATATCAATCGATCGAGAAATTCTTCCCGTGTATTGGGTATAAGCACACCATTGTAATAAACTTCCATCTGATCGAAAAATAAATTTCCCAAACCGAAGTGGAGAAAAGAATTATTGTGAAATTGCATCATTTTTGGCGTGTGAGCCTGGCTGCCATTGACCACCACAGCACCTGCATCTGCCAATCTTTGAAAATCTGTCACCATTTGAGGGCTTGGATGAGGTGTGTAATCTTCTATGTATTGCAATGTAACAATTGGCAAGATCCCTACCGATCTTAACTCCTGGATTGCATCAACCAACCAGTCATAATCACCACAAGGTGCTGAGCCAGGTCTTGTTTCAGTTGCCCAATCACTCGGCGGGCCAGCCGCATTGCATCCGAAAAATGCAAGTTGGTTTGAATTGTGATTGACGATCTTGGGTTCTCGTGCATTTGAGAGTTGCCGACCTCCAGCATATGTCAACCAATCATGATCATCATATGCCTCCAGAGTAAATTCAAAGGCGGTTTCACCATAATCGAGCAAATGATTTCCAGTTAATTCGATGATATCTGCCCCAACAAATTCCAACAACCGAATATATTCTGGATCAGAGCAAAAGATAAGATCCGCCTGGACGGGATCAGGATAGGGACAGGATGCTGTGAAGGATACCTCATTGCTGATGTGAGTTAAATCCGACTGGGAAAGCCATTCCTGAATGTCCTGACCTGGGAAATCGTATCCCTGAATTTCCATCTGGTAAGCGGTGGCACGGGTCAAAGCTGTTACACCAGTCATGATCAGGGTTGTTCGCTTTTGGGGATCGTAATTGCTGGTAGGAATTTCTAACAGCGAGTCCTCCGATTCGCCTTCAACCCAGATTTGGATAGAAAGGGGATAGGTTTCCGGATTGAAGTCATTTGCAATGGGGGATTGACCTTCCAC
>CAZWDG010000031.1:0-11008 GCA_964633075.1 uncultured Candidatus Brevefilum sp. | reverse complement strand
ATAATACTATCCGAATTTTATTAACAACGTCTTAATGGCTTTTTGATAGGTCCAAAATTGCTCATTTTTGATGGTGCTTGATCGGTGCTAAGGGAAAGGTCGGTTCGGGTTTGCCATTTTCAACCACAGCGAAGGGGAATTCGGTTTCCACTCGTTGATGGAGTGCTAAATATCGCACAAGGATTGCTTGTTCAGGGGAGGGCTCAGCTGACAAACTCTCCAGAGCATGTTCAACCCAGGGTTGATAGGAACGCACGGTTACATAGAGCGGTCTGCCATTTAATGGGGGCAAATCAACCATTAAGCCCGTCAAAAGATCAGAAATATTTTCTGGGGTGTGGGGATGAACGATGGGTAACACCCAGGCACCTTTTGGGCCATAAACCATATCCGCATAAGCCTGTAAAACACCATCCTTATCGTAATAGACCATCCCTAACATCTCTCTTCTCGTCAGGGGTTCAACAGGTTGAATGAGCGTTGGCACCAGGCTCAAATATAAACGGCGCACCGCAGGAATATCATCCCTCGTCCAAATTTGCCAGCTTCTCTTAAGGGGTTTTTGATCCATTCCTCCCATTCGACATTGAAACACCCGTTGTTTAGCCAAGACGGAAAACCCTGCTCGGCGAAACTGGGGAAATAATTCTGAGTCAGTCCCCAGATCAGCAACGACCTGCTTACCTCCCCAGCGCCCCACTGCAACGATCAATCCCTCCAATAACGACGCCAGGTCAGCCAGATCAGATTCTTCTGTGAGGAGGACATAATCCAGGTGGGCACTGTTCATCCTTGAAGATTGATAAACCTGCCCAATGAGTTTGTCTGATTTACCGCCTGGGTCGAAAACGCCTGTGAATAAATGGTCCGTCGTTTGAATCGAGGTTAATAGATGGGACCAGGAGAGGGGCCCACCCCGAGTCAACATCAAGACGTTATCCAGGGTAGTAAGTTGACGTCGATGACGGAAGATGAAAGGCACGTTGTGCCAAAGCAAGGGTTGAATGGTTATGATGTGGCTAACTCCACAAAATATCGGTGAAAGCGGGTGTCGGGTGTCAATTCAGGATGAAAGGATGTCGCCAACAAATGACCCTGCTGAGCAGCGACAATCTGTTCATTCGGCAATTTTAATAGAACTTTCGCATCACCAGAAATGGATTTAATGATCGGTGCCCGGATGAAAACGGCATGGTAAGGATGTGTTTCGCCATCCTCAAGAAAAGGCGCCATCAAATCGATCTCAAAACTATCTACCTGCCGACCAAAAGCATTGCGTTCAACCTGAATATCCATCAAGTTGAGCAGCGGTTGATTGCGTTGAACATCCTTAGAAAGCAAAATCGCACCCGCACAGGTCCCCCAGATGGCATGTTCCCGACCAAATTCACGTAAAGGCTCGATGAGGTCATAAGTTGTTGCTAATTTACCAATAGTGGTCGACTCACCACCCGGGATGATCAAACCGTTTAAGTCCAAAAGGTCTCGGGGAAGTTTAACCAACCGCGGAATCACATTGATCGCCTGGAGGATGGTTACATGCTCAATGACATCACCCTGTAAGGCAAGGACGCCTATTTCCATACGCATCGCCTTCAGACGCCGCGATTTACCAACCGCGCGAAGCGATCAATTCCGCTTCTGGGATATCTGTCACCTGGCGCCCAACCATGGCTTCACCGAGGTTGCGGCTGACCTCCGCTAGAATTTCAGGGTTATCATAATGTGCCGTTGCCTTGACAATGGCGGAAGCACGTTTGGCAGGGTCGCCAGATTTGAAGATACCCGATCCCACAAAGACTCCATCCACACCCAATTGCATCATCAGTGCTGCGTCAGCAGGGGTAGCAATCCCTCCCGCCGCAAAATTTACGACCGGCAGGCGACCTAGCTCACGCGTTTCCTTGACAAGGTCAAAGGGTGCGGCAATCTTCTTGGCAAAGGACATCAATTCATCTTCGGTCATGTTCTGCAGTTGGCGAATCTCACCCAATACACTGCGGGCATGTCGAACTGCTTCCACAACGTCCCCGGTGCCCGCCTCGCCCTTGGTGCGGATCATGGCTGCGCCTTCACCAATCCGTCGCAACGCCTCACCCAGGTTGCGGCAGCCGCACACAAAGGGAACTTTGAAATTGTGCTTATAGATATGATTCGCTTCATCTGCGGGTGTCAGCACTTCAGATTCATCAATATAATCCACCCCCAGAGACTCCAGAATCTGGGCTTCGACGAAATGTCCAATCCGGCATTTCGCCATGACCGGGATGGAAACGGCGTCCATGATTTGTAAGATCAATTCAGGGTCGCTCATCCGGGCTACGCCGCCATCGGCGCGAATGTCCGCCGGGACGCGTTCCAGCGCCATGACGGCGACCGCGCCAGCATCTTCAGCGATCTTGGCATGATCGGGGGTGACCACATCCATGATCACGCCGCCCTTTAACATCTGCGCCAGCCCTTTCTTAACGGAAAAAGTTGCGACCTGTTGTTCCATAGTACCTCCAAAATGCTTATTTCAAAGGATTCTACCACGCGAGGGTGCAACAAACAATAAGGATGACCTCCAGATAATTAGCTCATTCGCCAGCGAAAGCAAAACATTAGGATCATCCATCTCGCGTCTTGCTGCTCTATTATGGAAAACGACATGGATAAATTGATTGTGGATCGAGTTTCTTAAATCTCGTCGAAATACTTCGTATCTTCTAAGCTGTCTTTGTTATCCTCATGACCGAGTTCGGGAATATTTTCAGTCCAAGTCTCAGCGAACTCGGCCTCCTCGGCAGAACGCAGCACATCCGGCGTGGCGCGAACGGTCATGACCCACTTCCCACAATGCTCACAGCGATCCAGTCTCCCGACCATGAGATTCACCCCCCAAATATGGCGTGGAAAAGGACGACCGCATTTAGGGCAGATTGTCCCACCCAGTATCCCATAGTCGCGTGGTTTAGCAGATGAGGAGGATTGCTTGGGTTTATTCTTGATTAATAGCACCTGAACACCAGCTACGATTAAAAGCGTGAGGATAGTGGCACCACCCAATCCAATTAATAGCGTTGTTATACCTTTGCCTGCTTCACCCGAGCTGATGAAACGAAATTGCGCCGCAGGCGTGATGTAAACACCCTTATCGCTCAATTCAACCTTTGCATAGAGTTGATGATTTCCAACCTCAAAATCTTCGGTGCTGAATTGCGCCCGAAAAGGGGCTGAATCAACACTGGCAATCACCTCATCATCCACAAAGAAGGTCACCCGCTCAACTTGCGCTTCGTCGCCCAACAACCGCATGCTGAAACGTCCCTGGATGGTATTCCCCATGCCATAACCAAAATCCTTGCGAATATGCACCCGATAGTCATCGTCCTGTGCCACTACCGAGAGTGTGTGACTCAACAATAATCCAAGACAGAAGATCAAGATTAAAAATTTTTTAGCTTTCAACACTTTATTCCTATTCATTTAATATGTTTATGGCATGCGTTCATCTTTTGCGCCTTCAGGAAATCCTGAATGAGCGCGGATCAAAGTTCGCATGTTCCTCGATCAATACCCGAATATCCTCCCAGGGGACAGCCTCATAGTCGTATAACTGAATATAACGCATCGCTTTACCTGAACCTTTTAGCAATCTCTGAGGGTCTGGGATGAAGGCACCCTGTGTAAAATACAATCGCACATGACCCGCCCTGAGCGCGATCCCACAAATCCCTGCGTTGACTGGACCGCCCAAATCAGCAAAGTAATAAACCAAACCATCATTGCGAATATTTTCGGTGGCATGAGGTACTGTGGAAAATACCAGGTTGCGTAGTTCAAGCACAATCTCATGTAATTTTGGATGAGCATACTTGAGAAAATTTTCAATCATGTGATAGGGAAGCATATTTTTTTAAACCTTTTGCCCTTGCTTTCGATCCAGAGTCCATGCCAACAGGTACATCACCGCAGGCGGAATCACCAATGCCCAGACAATTAGAAAGTTGATCACCCACTCTCTATGAAGCAGGTAATAGATTAATTCACGCAGAGGCATTATGATGATCGTCAACAAGGCGCCAAAAGGTTCCCACCGCCATGCAAGAACCAATCCCAAAATGGCAACACCCCAAAAGCTTAACATAAAAATTTCCATCATAGTGATCGGACGAACTTGATAGGGGTCAGGGGTGAAGATAATCACCAAGGCAAGCGTTAAGGCTAACAGACTCCAAATCCGAGCTGTCCAACGTAGGATCTTCACCAGTGTAGAGGAGTTTTTGTTCCCCAGAATCCAATGTTCCTTTTTCTTATTCATTATGACCATCCTTTTCTAAATAATGGCCCCTATGATTTTGCTCATTTGCTTTTTTATTATAAGATGATCCTTGCAGCAATAGATTGCTTGAGATCAATACTCAAAATATTCAAAGTCTAAGCAATAAAACCTTTCCGCTTTATCAAGAATTCCTTCCACCAAATCACAGGTTATGATCAAATCACCTTCTCCGTTCTGCCTGCCAGGTTGCGCAGTTGCTCCAACTGCCCAATGTGGTAGGTATTGTGGAAGAAGTAGAAGAACGCCACATAGCCACGCCGGGCTTTACCCTGCCAGAAATCGATCTCCTCATCAAAATCAGCTTCAGACATTTGACCAAGTCGATCTATAACCATTTTGGTGAGCTGGGTGTACGTGTCAATCAATGTCTGTAGCGGGATTACCCCATCTTCATCTTCTCGAACAGGGTCTGAGCCAAAGCCATAATGATCTAAATCTGGCAAATCCCTTGGCACTTCCCCTCCCAGAACATTCTGAATTTCAACCAGGTTGCCCACCAGGTGCCCCATGACCCAATTCAAGCAGTTCCCTCCGGGCTGCGGCTGTAGCAGGCTGTCCGTATGGGTGAGATCGGCTACTTGTTGTTTTAGAATCTCCAGCTCACCCGATAACATTTTGGCATAATCTTCAATATGTATCATTTTTCCTCCTTCTATTCTGAGAAGGTATAGCGCATGATCGCTTGATAATCAGATGCTCTTCCCACCTCGATGAAACCTGCCTTACGAAAAGCTGAGGCAATGCCCATAAAGCCATGATAGCCAGTTAATTTCTTGCCTTCAAGGTTGGGATGTTGCATGTCAGTGGGGTATGCTTCAACGATTTTTGCACCTTGGGATTGAGCGTAATCCACTGCCCCCTTTATCAGCAGCCTCATCACTCCCTGACGTCTAAATCTCCTGTTGATAAAGAAACACACGATGGACCAAACCGGCTGGTCGTCAATGCGCTTGATGGTTTTAGAATGCTCCAAGCGTGGAAAATCTTCACGGGGACCAATGGAGCACCAGCCGATGGGTATACCATCCTCATACAACAGCAAACCTGGCACAACGCCTGATGCCATAAGATTGTACATGGAAGCTTTACGATCCTCCCCGGTAATTTTCATGAATTCACTGCGTTTCATACGCCAGTATATGCACCAACAGCCAGAATAGGCGCCGCGTTCCCCAAACAGGGTCTCAAAGTCAATCCATCGATCTGGAGTGAGAGGGAAAATCGTGTGAGGGGATATATTTTGCATGAGATAACGCCGTGAAAATAAAAACCAAACGCATAACAACCAGCTAATTAATGTTTTAAAAAATCTTTTCTCCCTACTAGAGAGCGTTTAACAAATGATGAATTCATTATACACACACAAAATGAAATCATTGAAAATCTTTCCTTGATTTCCATAAGATAACAATTTTCTAAATTACCTCCACGTTATCCCACTTTTTCACTCAAGGTGCATAAATATCAACCCAAAATCAGTATTATGACAATTCCAGGGTTTGTGAAAATAATGTTCGTCATATCTTTCTTAAAGACAACCTTCGAAAATTGCCTTCTCATAATCAGCGACCTGGAATTTCTTCCCCCGACTGATAAGTGTGAAGCCCTCCAATTCCAATAGCTTCTTTTGGGCTTCTTGCCCGCCAGGATACTTTTCATTCAAAAACCCATTCATTTTGAGGGTACGCCACCAGGGCATCCGACTGAGTTCTGATGTATCTCCACCTGACTTAAGTTCTTCAACCGCATTGGCAATGGTCATGGTGAAGATACCCGCCGTCAGGGTACAGCAACCCTTCACACCATGCTTCTTAGCGAGCGTCAGGCAGATTTCGCTCAGGGTGATGACCTTCCCCATCGGGACAGACGCCATGAGTGGAAAGACCTCCGAGGGATTAACCAGGACAACCTCATCACCCACATCCGCTCCCAGTTTGTGAACTGCGGGATAACAAGGGAAACGCTCCTCAAGGATGAGCACCTTAGGATAGCCGGGTTTGTCCTGCATCTTTTGAAACCAGGTCTTCTTCATTCAATACCTCTCTGCTGATCTGATTACCTCTTATACAACCAGGCTGCCATCAGGATTAAATTCCCAGAACGCCGCCCAGGCGACCTCCCAGAAATATCCATCCGGGTCGGTGAAATAACCGCTATAACCTCCCCAAAAGACGTCTTGAGCTGGTTTAGCAATCTTACCACCCGCTTTCTCCGCAAGTTGCAGGATTGCATCCACCGCTTCTTTGTTGCGCGTGTTATGCGACAGCGTGATGCCAGGGAAAATCGGTTTTTCTGATATTAAATCTGGTGAGACATCCTCTACCAACCTCTCCAAAGGATAGAGCGCCAGGCGGGTGCCAGCCGTCTGAAAGAAAATGATCCCATCCTCAGGCTTACTATCGGTAGGAAAGCCCAAACCATCATGATAAAAGCGATAAGCTCGTTCTAAATCTTTAACACCCAGTGTGATGAAGCTGAGGCGTGGTTCCATACTTCTTTCCTTTCTGATTACCAGGTTTTCACCCAGGATTGATAGTGCCCATATTCGGGTCCAACGGTTGTCTCATAAAGTTTATTTGGACCGGGCTCGAAGCCACCCACAAATGCCCACAGGCAACCCATACGCTGCAGGCGGTGCAAACCTTCTCTTAGGAGGGCGCGGCTCAATCCACGCCGTTGATGCGCAGGAACGGTTGCAACCGGTTCAAAATAGGCGCTGCGAGTGACATCGTCAAACCAGATAGTGCAAAAGGAGGCGATGGCACCATCAGGGGCAACAGCGATCAAATCCAAATCTCGGCGATAGAGCGGGGCAGTTTGAATATTGCAGTACCAGGTGGGGTCATCCCGGTTTTCCACTGCGATCTTGATATCCCCTTCATGAAAGCCTAATCCGGATGCGTAGCAGCGTTCCAAAAGCTCCAACCCATCCCCAAGAGAACGAATGACATACCCATCGGGTACTGACACATCTGGGATTGGAAAGGATAGGTCTCTGCGGTGTTGGGTTTCCACCCAGCCCTTGCGCTCGTATCCATGATCCATCAATAGCTCCCGACGCAAAAGGTCATCATGATGAGTCCATACCCGCAGAAAGCGTTGATCACCCTCCTGGGGGATAGAGAGCTTTTCCTCCGCGACTGCGAGCATTTCATCCATTAATTCCCTGGTTTCAAATTCTGGATGGATCATAAAATGAGCTTCATCCGGGCCACCATCCGGCATGGCAATAGCAATCAATTGGCCGTCCGCTTCCCACAAATGCGCTACTTCATTTAAAGTGACATTGTGGCAGTTCAGACAGGTGTGCCAGCGAGCATATTCCAAACGCGCCACATGCCAGGCCCTCTCCCGATAACCGTTCAAAACAAAAACTTCCCTGAGAAAGGCACGCATACGCCAGAAATCCTCCTCAGATTGGTAAGGACGATAGGTCATCTTCATTTTTTATCCTTTTTGATGCTTTACTTTATTGATTAAATTGATTGCTTTCTAAGTAAATTCTGATAAATCGAATAATCTTCATTTAAGAAACAACAAAAAATCACCTCATCCAAGATGGACGATAAATGAAGGAAATCCTTGACGGTAGAAATCGCAATTTGCGCTGCAAGTTGGTGGGGATAGCCATAAACCCCGGTGCTGATGCAGGGAAAGGCAAGGGATTTAAGCTCATTTTCAACGGCAATTTCAAGACTGCGCCGGTAACAGGATGCCAGTAACTGCGCTTCATCGTAGTTGCCGCCACGCCAGACAGGGCCAACCGTATGGATAATATACCTCGCAGGCAGATTGTAACCGCGGGTCATCTTGGCCTCACCTGTCCGACAGCCACCCAAAAGCCGGCATTCCTCCAAAAGTCTCGGTCCGGCAGCCCGATGAATGGCACCATCCACACCACCGCCGCCCAGCAGGGACGTATTCGCCGCATTGACGATCGCATCTACCTTGAGCGTGGTGATATCAGCCTGGATACAAAAGATCTCTGTCATGGCAAGAACCCATTTCCATCATTTTCTAGGTGGCTGGCGCTTTCCTCAAAGCCCTGCTCCGCCAGCAACATCTGACACATTTCGAACGGATGCCAGCCACCAAACAAAAATATGAGGGTGAATCCATTTTATCACCTGGATTCAATCAAAAATAATGAAATGCACTATCCATATTCGGAGTAAATTCAGCTAGAAGTCTCTTGATTCATCGTGCTTATTTCCAGCGAGTCAGGATATTCTCTCTCTGGAAGATGGTTGTGCCTAAATAGATCATCCCAATATCCACCAGGAGCATCGAGCCAATAAAACTCAACATCACCAGCACATTGATCACTATCAAGCCAGTTAATTGTGCAAACACAAGCCCCAGAATCGGTATGATCAACACCACCGAGATTTGTTCGGCGGTGCGCGGGTCATTGACCCGTGAAGAGACATAAAGCGCCAAATTAACTGAAGCGACCGCCATCAAGGGTCCAGCCACAAGGATCGCCAGCAGCCAGGTGGCACTGGCAATATAGGCAATGACTGCACTGCTCGTACCAATCAACGGCAATCCCAATAGGAAAAGTCCAAAAGAAGCCCACCCCACAATGATCGCCGGCAATGCAGCCGCCAGGCTCTTCCCTGCCAGTAATTCAAATGTCGTTATCGGGGTCGCTAATAAAGGCTCCAGGCTGTGGGTAGTTTTTTCCCCGACAACACTATAGGCCGCAATTGTGACCGGGATGATCACCGGTATCATCATAAACAACAACAAGAACTGGTTGACGACATAAATCTGCATGCATTCCCCGCCGGTCATGCCTGCGTCACAGGCTGAAAGGAATGCCTCAGGAACATCCGCAGTGCTGACCTCGCCCAGATCCCCCATCCCCTGACCTGTGATATACAGCATGGCAAGAGGCAACACCACAAAAATGAGGGGCATGAAAATCATCGTGAATAAAACCATCCGATTCTTAAAAACCTCAGCCCACTCTTTATCGATAATTGTTTTGATGTGTTTCATGAGTCCACCTCCTCTTCCCCCGATTCCTGTAAGGTTTGCAGATAGATATCCTCCAGCGAATGGCGCAATTCGCCCACAAATTGAACATCGGCGCCAAGCCCCACCAGGATACGCAAGATTTGTGGGTTCAATCTCTCAGGATCCCCCATTGCCACCACCAGTTTTTTGTCCACCCCCTGCACTTCCTTTACGCCTTCCAAAGCACGGATCGGTTCCATCCAGGCAGGATTGAGTTCTCTCAGATGAAAGACAACTTGGCGACCAAATATTTTTTGTCTTAAATTTTCGGGGGTATCCACCGCAATCAACCGGGATTTAAAGATCCCGATCCGATCGCACAGGCGATCCGCCTCATTGAGGTTATGGGTGCACATAAAAATCGTCCGACCCTGTCCGCGTAACTCCTCAATAAACGCACGTACCAAACGGGCTGCTTCCGGGTCCAAACCGCTGGTTGGCTCATCCAGGAACAGCAGGCGAGGTTCATGCAATAAAGCCCGGGCAATGGCCAGCTTCTGGCGCATTCCCTTAGAATAACTCCCAACTGGATCGTCTCGCCGGGACCATAAACCCAGCATTTGCAGGTATTTCCTCACCTGCCCATCCACATCGGCGACATCATATAAATTAGCATAGATGGAGAGGTTTTTAACTGCGCTGAGACGTTCATACAGACCAGGGCTTTCCGTCAGGATCCCGACTGAACGACGAATATCCTGATCCGCCTCACCTACCACAAACCCACTCACCCGGGCTGAACCCGAGGTCGGCCCAATCAGGCTGGTCAACATGCGCACTGTCGTGGTCTTGCCAGCACCATTCGGACCCAGAAAGCCAAATACCTCGCCATCGGAAATAGACAATGTCAAATCAACCACGGCGGGGATATCCTCGCCTTTCTTAATCTTAAAAATCTTTGTTAAATTTTTTGTCTCAATCATTAATGACATCCTTAAAAAGCACTGACCTATTTGCTAGCACGATATCCTATTCCACCAAAAGAAAGCCAATAAGAGGCAGCTCCAAAAGCCACGGCCACATTGAGAGACCCTTTCCCACCCACCATCGGCAAGACAATCACCGCATCACACAGTTCAATCAACCCCGGATCAACCCCGGCACGCTCATTGCCTAAGATCAAAGCCATCGGCCGGTCTGGCGCCTGATCAAGCGGATAGTCTTGCATAAGCATCGACTTTGGGGTGGATTCTAGCGCCAGCAAATGATAGCCCTGTTCGCGAAGACTATATGCAAGCAGCACAGCGTTCGGATGTGTGGACCATGGCGTGTTCCCCTCTGCGCCTAAAGCCGTTTTTGCTATTGCAAGATTGGTGTTTGGCGTGGGGGTAATCCCACATAAATAAATGTGCTGAAGCCCAACGCCATCCGCCGTGCGGAAAATGGCGCCTACATTGTACGCGCTGCGAATATTATCAAGGATCACGCTTAACAGCCGGGATGGTAATCCCACCTCATCCAGGAGATCATAATTTTCATAAGGGGGAACAACACACCGCATCGGCGCACCACATCTGGGGCAAAACGCCCCGCTATGTATCTCGGTATCGATTGGCAATCGTAACCGGCAAATTGGATCCGTGCATTCACGCACCTCAAAGGCACCCATCTCATTACTCCAAAGGCTCGATCACATCTGACTCACACCATCAAATTCTATTC
>CAZWDG010000030.1:0-11168 GCA_964633075.1 uncultured Candidatus Brevefilum sp. | reverse complement strand
GACAAACAAGCCATATTTTAGGATAATAAAGCCGATCAGTTAATACAATGTCTAACAGTGGATTCATCTTAGGAAATCCCTTATTTCTAACTGTTTAAGGATCAATTTTTGAAAAAAACCTTACTTGACCATAAAAATACTGGGATTATCGTCAGAGCAGTTGGGGTTGTTATTGATGTTGAGTTTCAAACTGGCGGTTTACCGAGCATTCATAACGCCCTCGAGGTAGTATTAGACTCTAAAAAGTCCCTCATCCTAGAGGTTCAAGAACATGTTAACGCAAATACTGTGCGCACAATTGCCATGGGGCCTACGGAAGGAATACAGCGTGGCATGGTGGTCAAGGATCATGGGGACCCGATTAAAATACCCGTTGGCAAGGAAACACTAGGAAGAATGTTTAATGTCCTTGGCGAACCCATCGACAATAAAGCACCTATTCCAGATACCGTTACACGCCATTCAATTCATGCCAATTCACCCCAGATACGAGAACAACGCCTGGTTACATCTCCCTTCATCACAGGAATCAAAGCCATTGACTTATTAACCCCCTACCCTATGGGTGGAAAAATTGCATTATTCGGGGGAGCAGGCGTTGGCAAAACCGTTCTGATCATCGAATTAATGCGGAATGTGACTAAAGAATATTCGGGGATGGTTTTATTTGCTGGTGTGGGAGAGCGCAGTCGTGAAGGTAATGACCTTTACCTTGAATTAAACCAACGTGATGTGATGAAATCATCTGTCTTAATTTTTGGACAGATGAACGAACCTCCAGGTGCACGCTTGCGGACACCTCTCACAGCATTAACCATGGCTGAATATTTTCGGGATCACGAAAAGCGCCCCGTCCTTGTCTTTATCGATAATATTTTTCGTTATATTCAAGCAGGTTCTGAAGTATCCGCTTTGCTGGGCCGTTTACCCAGCGAAGTTGGTTATCAACCCACGCTCGAATCAGAGATGGGTGCCCTTCAGGAGCGCATTACGACAACGTCTTCAGGGAGTGTGACCTCAGTACAGGCGGTTTATGTTCCTGCAGATGATATGACCGATCCAGCAGTAACTGCGACCTTTGCCCACCTTGATGCATCCACGGTCCTTTCAAGGCGGCTGGTCGATCTGGGCATTTACCCTGCCATCGATCCATTGAATTCCTCTTCAACGTTATTAGCGCCACATATCGTTGGGCAAACCCATTACGATGTCGCAATGCGTGTGAAATCTACATTAGCTCGCTATGAGGACTTACAGGATGTCATTGCTATCCTTGGGATAGAAGAACTCAGTGAAACAGACCAAAAATCAGTCATTCGAGCTCGTCGCATTCAAAGATTCCTATCTCAACCCCTTTTTGCAGCTGAGGAACACACTGGAAACCCCGGGGTCTTTGTTCCTCTTAATGAAACCATCCTTGGCTTTAAAGAAATTCTAGATGGCCGGCATGATTCCATTCCAGAACAAGCCTTCTACATGGTCGGGACGATCGATGACGCAATGGAAAAAGCCCGAAAAATAAGTACAGGTGAAATCTGATGGTTTCCGAATCGCTTCTTGTCTTAAAGGTCATCACACCAGACGGTCTCGTCTTACAGAAAACACACCTTAATGCCATCAATATTCCCCTGGCGGAGGTTTCTTCGATTGGTGTTCGACCTGGCCATGCCCCATTAATAGCGGAGACTGCACGAGGAACAGTCCATTACCGAGATGAAGCATCGGAGGATAAAATTACCCTTCACTCAGGGGTATTGGAGATCAGAAACAATATCGTAACCATACTGACTGCAGGCGAAGTTGAAAAAACCTCCTCAGAGGAATTGGAGTCAGCAGAGCATAAATATGAAAGACTGATGCAAACACTTGTGATGTCCATTGACCAAGAAACAACCAAGAAAGATGAGTAAGGACTGGAATGTCACCAATAGGAAAACAAAAAGCAGACAATAACTGGCTTAAAGCGTTCACACTCACATCCATGGGATGGGAGTTAGCACTACCGATCTTCCTGGGTGTCCTGTTGGGTTATCAGATTGATAAATATTTCACTGATAATTATACGATTACGATCATCTTTTTGGTTTTGGGCATCATCACCAGTTATACCAATCTTTTCAGGATGATCGAACTTGACATGCTCAGAACAAAATATTCAAAAATTCGATCCAAAAAGGAAACTGAGAGTTAATGAAAAGCATCATGTATATCCTATGGGCTTTAACAGGGATAGCATTAGCCATGTTGATGGCGAAGACTCAACACTGGTCAGTCATGGCAATGACGATTGAGAAGCCTAAGAAAAGTATGGCGATGATTATTGGGGGTGCTTTTTTCCGGTGGGCACTGATTTTTTTGATCCTTGCCTTAGCTTTTTCCGATTCCATCATTGCGGTGGGGATCTTTTTTAGTGTATTTATGACCTCAAGAACAACACTCTTAGTGATCTGGCATCATGTGCTCAGCATGCGTCAAGAGAAAATAATGAATTAAAAGGATATTTTATGGAAACTGTCGTACCACAGGTTGTTTTTTATCTTTTTGGTTTACCGATAACAAATACTGTCGTATCAACATGGGTCCTGATGGTTTTGATCATCCTCCTCGCCCTATTAATACGCAAGTTTTCACCAGACGCAGGTGAGATGATTGTTGAATTTATCGATAATATTGTCAGTTCTGTCATGCCAAAAGACACCAATGTCACTAAGTTCTTACCAGTTTTAGGTACAATGGCCATTTTCCTGTTGCTGGCGAATATTTTTAGCATTTTCCCGTTGATGGTATCTCCAACAGCAAATATTAATACTACAATTGCTTTAGCCCTGATTATTTTCTTTACAGTTCATATTTATGGTATCCTCGAGAAAGGATTTTTCGGCTATTTAAAAGATTTTGCCAGCCCGATTTTTATTTTGCCGCTTGAAATTGTCAGCCAATTTTCTCGCACGTTATCGCTATCAATCAGGCTTTTTGGCAATATCCTCAGCACCGACTTGATCGTTGCTATCGTATTTGCACTAATTCCGTTTATTATCCCATTGCCATTAGCCGCCCTGGGAATGTTAACAGGCGTTCTCCAAGCCTATATTTTCATCGTATTGGCGTCCTTATATATCGCCTCAGCCGTTGAAATTCAAGAATCCGAAAAAGAACGACGCGATCTCAAACAAAAGATTGCTGAAACTTCATAACCGAAAAGAAAGGAAAATTATTTTATGTGGCAACTCGATTCACAAACTCTAATCACCATAATCACCATCCTCGGAGCCACGATTGGTATCGTTCTTGGTACAATCGTGCCTGCGATTATGGAAGGCATTGCCGTAAAAAAAGCATTGGACGGCATTACCCGCCAACCTGATGCTGCAAATGATTTGAGGACAACATTATTAATTTCGATGGCACTTCTTGAATCAACAGCGATCTATGTCTTACTTGTTATTCTCGTAATTTTATTTGCCAATCCAATACTCGACCGCTTTTTCTAATCAACAACAAGGAGAAAAATTATGCTGGACATTGATCCGGTTACGATTTTAGCTGAAATAATCAATTTCCTTGTCTTGGCGGTTGTCCTTTATTTCCTCTTATTTAAACCGATTATCAAAAGGATCAACAAACGAACTGAAGAAAACGCAAATTTGCTAAAAGTGACAAAATCTAAAAAACAAGAGGCGGAGACAAAACTGGCGGAAATAGAAGAGAGACTTGCAAATATTGAGTCCGAAATAGAAACTCGATTAGAGGCAGCGTATCAACGCGCTCAATTGGAACGCGAAACCTTATTGGAGGCCACGCAAAGTGAGGCCGAAAAAATTATCAGTGAGGCTGAAATTGAGGCGGCAAAACGCCAACAACAAGAGTTGGATGAACTTCACGATAAATTAGTCGACACGATAATGAATATCAGCGCCCAACTTTTGATAAAGAAAACGCCAGATGTTGTACATTCAAATCTTGTGGAAGAACTTACCACAGAAATCTGGGACCTTGGCAAAAGCGACATGCACCAGGTAAGAACCATTCGTGATTCCTTGATTGAACGTACACCAACAGTATTTATTGCATCCGCCAAAGAGTTATCACCAGAACAACAAAGATCTCTTATTCGAACCTTCAGCGCTTTGGCAGATAAAAATGTAAATATGGATATTGAAATAGATCCCAATTTAATTTCCGGGATAAAAGTCCGAATTGGTGATCTAATTGTCGAAAATTCACTGGCGATGGAATTGACCGAACTTAAATCAGAGGTTACCAAGACTTTGGAAGAGAGCATTGAAGTTGAAAAATGATTTAGACAAAACAAATCAAGAAAACCAAGCTCTCGAAAAAGTTGCAGAAGAGCTTGAAAAACGAATAAGCCTGGATATAGATCACGATGATTTTATCAACCGAGTTAAAAAACACGTTGAGCAAAATCGTGTCATAAAACCACAAAAGAATATCACTGGGATTGTGGACTCGCTGACTCAGAAGTCAAAAGATATGACAACAGGTGTCAGGTTCAGAAATGTCGGCACTGTTCATCACATAGGTAACGGTGTTGCAACAATCACTGGTCTACCCAAAGTCAGCATTGATGAAATCGTCACCTTTCCAACTGGTGCAGAAGGCATGGCTTTGAATCTTGAGCGTAATCATGTTGATCTGGTCATGCTAGGAAGTGAGGAGGACATTCGCGGTGGCGATCTGGTTCAGGCAACAGGTGAACGTTTGAGGGTTCCTGTCGGCTCTGCTCTGTTAGGGAGAGTTGTTGATCCTTTAGGAAATCCATTGGACTACGATGAGGCGATCGAAGCATCTGAATTTCGTTTCTTCTCGAAAATTGCCCCAAATGTAATCCAACGTTCTCCGGTTAATAAATCCCTGTTTACAGGGACTAAAATCGTGGATGCTTTATTCCCAATTGGTCGTGGTCAACGAGAACTGATCCTTGGAGATCGACAAACAGGCAAGACGACCCTGGCGGTAGACGCAATCCTCAGCCAAAAACACTCCGGCGTTCGCTGCATTTATGTGGCAATTGGGCAAAAAAAATCTTCAACACTATCCGTCATCGAAACTATCCGCGACCATGGTGCGCTCTCAAATACCGCCATCATATTTAGCAGCCCCGAAGACCAACCAGCATTACGATACATTGCCCCCTATACCGGGATGACAATGGCTGAATATTTCCTTGATCAAGGACTGGATGTTCTGATTGTTTTTGATGACCTCAGCAAACATGCCAATGCTTATCGGGAACTGAGCCTGCTCTTAAGGCGACCACCTGGAAGAGAAGCTTATCCCGGAGATGTGTTCTACATTCATTCAAGGTTGCTGGAGCGCGCATGTAAATTAAACGATGAGAACGGCGGTGGCTCGATCACTGCTTTACCCATAGCGACTACACAAAACGGGAATATCGCTGCTTACATCCCAACGAATCTGATTTCAATCACTGATGGACAATTGGTCTTAAGCGCGGATCTATTCAATCAGAATCAAAAACCAGCTATTGATATTGGTCGTTCTGTCTCTCGTGTTGGGGGAGCGGCCCAAAAACCTGCCATGCGAAAATTGGTTGGCGATCTTAAATTGCAATTATCACAATATAAGGAAGTAGAACATTTTACCCGTTTCGGAACAGAAGTTGATATGGCGACTCGCAAGCAAATTGAAAAAGGAAAACGGATTCTTAGAGTCTTTAAGCAAAAACCCAATCAACCATATTCCTTCCCTTTAACGATCATTGTTTTATTTTCGTTAAACAAAGGGGGTTTGGATCAAATTCCAATCAATCATATTGAGACCTTTGAACAAGCATTGATTGAATATTTTTCAAAAAAAGAGAGTAAATTGCTGAACGAAATAAGCCGAGAAGCGCAATTAACAGAGTCGATCACAGGTGAACTTAACCAATCTTTGACACATTTCACAAGAAAATGGATCGAGTAGAAAGGCAATAAAAAATGAAAATGGTCATGGCTGTCGTTCCTGCAAATACCGCTGATAGGGTCTTAGATGCGCTGATTAATGCAGGACACACAGCAACGTATGCAGAAACATGTGGCGGTATGCTCCAACAAAGTCAGTATTCTTTATTCATTGCTGTTAAGAAAGAGCAACTAGAGACAATCCTGCAAATCATCAAGGAAAATTGCCGAACCCAGATAGAAATGAGCACACACTTATCTGAGGAACATAATTCCATCGGCAAGACGCCTGTCACAGCTGATTTGGGGGGTGCTGTGGTTTTTATCTGGGATATTAACCAAATTTTAACTTATTAACCCAGCAATGACTCTGGATTTTGAGCGTGCAAAATCTCGATTAGATAATATTCAAGCGATTGAACCGCTTTTAAGTGCCTTACGAACCTTATCGATGAGTAGTTGGCAGATGGCGTTAAACAACCTTGCCAAAATTGAGCAATATCGAAAATCTTTCGACCCGATATTAATACAAATACTACCAAACATTCAGGGCAAGAGAACCCTTAGAATGGAAAAATCCCAGCAAAAGCCTAATCTTGCAGAGGCAATCATCATGATTATTGGTACTGAACGTGGCTTATGCGGTCAATTTAATAAAGTCCTGGCTGAAAATGCTGTTGCTTGGATTCAAAATCAGGATTTTTCCTCCTATCAAATATGGGCTATAGGATCAAGATTGATACGTGACTTAGAGCGAATGAACATGAACATCTCGTTGCGAAAGACCTTTTCTACCAGTTACATCAATTCTTATCAATCATCCTATCAATTTACACAAAATTTGCTGACACAATTTGAATCCTACAGTTTCGATCATCTCATCATCCTTTTCAATCAATCCAATAAAGGTCAGTATCAATTTTCAACCTTTCACCTTCTACCTCATGAAATCCATCCGCCCGCTAATACCCAGCAGGAAATAGAAAAATACTGGCCGCCAGCGATTATTGAAACGGATCCATTGAGGATCTATCATCAAATTATTACACATCACCTTGCGGCAAATTTCTATAAAGTTCTTTTAGAATCTGCCGTTGCCGAACACTCATCGAGATATAACCTCATGCAAGAAGCGCGAGATAATGCCGAAGAAATTATTGAGGAATTGGATCAAATCATCAATATTGAACGGAAGAAGCAAATCACACAAGAGATGCAAGAATTAGCAACTGGTGCTGGTTTATTAGACAATAATTAGGTTTCTATCCTCAAGGTAGGTAAAGGAACCATCAATAAGGAGAAATTAATTTGAGTGTGAATAATAAATACACTGTTGGGATCGATTTTGGCACAGAATCAGTTCGTGCAGTTTTAGTGGATGTTAAGAATGGGGCATTAATTGCCTCATCCATATACAAATATCCGCATGGCGTAATCACAGAGAAATTACCTGATAGTGAGGTTGAACTTGAACCGGATTGGGCGCTTCAACATCCCAGCGATTATATCAACGCTCTGAAACGCGCTGTTCCAAAGTTGATCAAGGAAAGTCAAATCAATCCAGATCAGGTGATCGGTGTCGGCATTGACTTTACTGGCTCTACCGTAATTCCCACTAAAGCCGATGGAATCCCCTTAGCATTGATCGATGAATACCGAAAAGACCCTCATGCTTGGCCAAAATTATGGAAACATCATGCTGCACAAGATAAAGCCAATCAAATAACTCAACTTGCCAATGATCGTTTTGAAACTTTCTTAGATCGCTACGGTGGTCGAATCAACGCAGAATGGTTTTTCCCTAAACTATGGGAGATCTACGATGAATCATCAACAATCTATCACGCTGCTGATCGGATTATAGAGGCTTCAGATTGGATTGTTTGGCAGTTAACCGGCGTTGAAACACGAAATCTCTGTGCGGCAGGTTACAAGGCTTTATGGTCAAAAAGTGAGGGGTTCCCGTTTGAAACCTTCTTTTCAGCAATGGATCGTGGACTGGCCAACGTTGTGGACGAGAAGATGAAACATACTATCACTCCCTTAGGCCAACGTGTTGGAGAATTGACAGAGGAAGCAGCCAAATGGATGGGTTTGACCCCTGGGACCCCAGTTGCAACAGGGATCCTGGATGGACATGCTGCCGTTCCGGCTGCCACGGTTGCTGAACCCGGGAAGATGGTGTTAATCCTCGGTACAAGCTTTGTTCATATGGTCCTATCCACCAAAGAATATCGTGTTCCTGGAATGTGTGGAATGGTAGAAGATGGGATCATACCAGGTTTGATAAGTTACGAGGCAGGACAAGCTTGTGGCGGTGATCATTTCGCGTGGTTCATGAAAAATGCGGTGCCATACGAATATGAAAGAGAAGCCCGAAAACGGCGAATGACGGTTTTCCAGTTGATGGAAGAGAAAGCCGCAGCGCTCCAACCTGCCGAATCCGGTTTGGTCGCTTTAGATTGGTGGAATGGCAACAGGAGCATCCTGGTTGACGGTGATTTGACAGGTATGATTCTAGGTTTTTCCTTAGCAACCAAACCCGAAGAAATTTATCGTGCTCTGCTGGAGGCAACAACTTTTGGTACTCGAAAAATTTTCGAAACTTTCATAGCCAGTGGTGTTCCCATCAATGAAATTATTGTTACCGGTGGCGAACCAGTAAAAAATAGACTCCTTTTGAGTATCCTGGCAAATGTCACCCGGATGGAAATAAAAATCGCTGACTTCCCATTTCCTTCAGCGTTGGGAGCTGCCATTTATGCAGCTGTCGCTGCTGGAGAAAACCGAGGTGGATACGCTACCGTTCCTGAAGCCACGCAAAAAATGGCGCACCTCAGTTCAAAAAAGATCTACCCCAATAATAATGATAAAAAGACCTATAACCGTCTGTATTCAGAATATACTTTGCTCCATGATTATTTTGGATATGGGCACAATAACGCCATGAAACGATTAAAAAACCTAAGAATGAGCATTCTCGAAAAGAAACACCGATAAATCCTCACTTTTTTAGACAATGAGACACCAGTCAGCTTCCGGGCTGGTGTCTTTGTTTGTGTGTAGAAATCAAATCCGGGTACAATCCTGTAAATGCACCTCCCAGGAAGAATATCTTCTAATTCCCTCTATCTGCCTTAACCTGGCGACTGATCATGATAATCACAGCCCCCATAAGCATGCTTCCCAATCCCACAAAAATAAAAGCGTCCTGCCAAAACCGCATTGGAAATAACCGAATGAGCGTATCAGATGGATTAAAGAGCCATGTGCCGCCCACAAAGAATATTTGATGAAACCAGGTGAACAAATCGTTGAAGCTCAAAACAACAAAAATTAAAATAGCGGCAATCACTCCCACGATTCCCCAACCTCCCCGCTGATAAGCGATCCGAACTAAATTCCTAGAGCCATAACGCTTTACCAGGATCGTCAGTAGGAGTAAAACGACCAAAAGAATTGCTAAAGTAATGCGCATGCCGGTGACAACCCTCTTCACATCCTCCATATGACCCAGTTCGCGCTCATTGTAAATGGGTTCACCATTATCAAACCTCAGTTTTTCAAGATCATCAATTTCCTCCGAATTGACCAGGTAATTGATGGATGGCGTTGCCCAATTCAAACGATCTTTAAGAGTGAAACCATAAAGATCTTCAGGAAAACCTGGTAAGCGATATTCAATCCTCGGGAACAAGGGAGTTATCATCAAACGGATGGATATCATCAACAGGATCGGGGGAATCAAAATAGTGATGATCCAACCCAAAAATTTACTCAGGTCATTTTGTTTCTTCATGGCAGTTCATCCATTCCACCTGAAATAACAAAATCCAGGACAATTTTGTTGGACAACCATTCAATGGGTGTCCGATCATCGGTATAGACCCGAGTTTGTTCAGGCGTTGCCTGGCGATTATTGTATGTGATGGCCATTGCTTCTAATAACAATGGGTGAACCCCTGATTTTGAAAGCAAATAGTAATTCTCCACAAAATTTTCCCAGGTTCCTGGTTGTTTTGTCGCAAACAGAATACTATTGAAAGACTCTGGGAGGTCCATAACAAAAATTGAGGGAAATATCCGCCCAATTGTAGTCCCAAGATCGTTGATTAAAGTTCGATCGATAGGACTGCGACCGATATTAATGACCATAACACCATCATCGGTTAAATGATCATGGACAATTTGAAAAAACTCCACTGTCGTCATATGCCATGGGATGTAGGGCGGGCGATAAGCGTCGACACTGATGATATCGTAAGTCTTATCCATATGTGCCAATCCCCAACGACCATCCTGGACAAAAACCGAAAGATTAGGCTGATTCATATCAAAATACCTTTGACCCACATCCACAATCCTGGGATCAATCTCAAAACCGTCCATTTCGATCCCCTCATACACCACAGCAGCCTGACGAGCTGAGGTACCAGCCGCAAGTCCCACAATCGCCAATCTCTCAATCGAATGGATGGCGTGCGGTGCTGGGTTAAAAAAAGGTGCCACTAAAACCTGGGACCAAGGACCATAATAATTCAGCTGTGTTGGATGATAGACTGAATGCACGCCCTGACCTTCATTTAGGCGTAAGAAACGAAAAGAATTTTCTTCAATGACCTGGATGTAATTATAGGAGGATTCAGTCTCATAAATCAGATTACGCGTGGCTTTATCCGCACCTCGAGCGCCAAACACCCATAAAATAATCAAAATTACTGGCATCCAAACATACCTGAGCCAGGATTTCATCCCCACATACAGATAATAACCCACTGCTGCTATCAGCATCAACACTGAACTTAAAAAGAGAAAAGTCCGGTAGGTACCGATCAAGGGGATCAAGACCAAAACAGGTAAGAAAGTCCCAATGAATGACCCCAATGTCGAAATGGCAGACAACTTACCGGAGGTTTTACCGGCTGAATTCGGGTCCGTTAATGCCAATTTAAGGGCAAAGGGGGAGATCATACCGAGCAGCGTGACCGGGATGATGAACAGAAATAAAATTGTCACGAATGCACCTGCAAGAATAGGCAGCTGCAATTGATCGAACGCGTTAGCCGTTATTCGCAATATTGGGCGGGATATCATTGGAACCAAACCTACTGTCATACTCGCCCACATGAGAAGTCGATAGAAGACTTGGTAGGAAGGATAATTATCAGCCAGCCTGCCCCCCAACCAATAACCCAAAGTCAGGTAGATTAAAATTAAACCAATAACGCATGCCCAAACCAAATT